>NZ_JAIHOM010000193.1 GCF_026130165.1 Spirulina subsalsa FACHB-351
TACGGTAGGGCATACCGGAACTCACGCTTGGGGAGAGATTCCCTCTGGCTTGGTTGGATACGTCCTGCCAAGTTAAGGAAACTCGTTGAACCAAGAATCCCTCGCTTTCAGCGATGGGAGTGTCAATGTATGTAGATGAGTCTGGTACGACTCATGACCCCAACCAACAATATTTCGTGCTAGCCGGGTTTTGTGTATTTGAGCGACAGGGATATTGGCTTGCAACCCAACTTGACCGAATTGCAGCAAGGTTTGATCCTGCTGATCCAGCAGCAGTTGAGTTGCATGGTAGTCCAATGTTCGGTGGAAGAGGATGGTGGAGAAGTCATCCTAAAGATGATCGGCATCAGGCAATTGAAGATGCTTTGAAGGTTTTCCTGCAATCTCATCCGAGTAATCGACTTTTTGCAAGTGTGATTAGGAAATCTGTAGTATCTCCACAAGATCCTGTTGAAGCCGCGTTTGAGCAACTGTCTAGCAGATTTGATAAGTACTTAATGAGATTGCATAGAAGCGGTAATACACATAGAGGGATTATTATCTTTGACAAATCTACTTACGAAACAACAATCCAGTCTTTGGCAACTGATTTTAGAACTATTGGATACACTTGGGGAGTAATAAGAAACTTTTCGGAAGTACCTCTATTTCTAGATTCAAAGGCATCAAGATCGATTCAGCTTGCGGATTTAGTCGCTTACGCTGTTTTTAGATACTTTGAGAAGGGAGACAATAGATTTTTCCCTATTATTGAACCTAGATTTGATTCGGAGGGCGGTGTAGTTCATGGGCTTCATATTCTGCAATAAATTAGATAACACAGCATAACAACCCCAATGCACCTGACCGCCCAAAGATTAATTGTGAGCATTCGAGGTTATCTGCCGCCGCTGCACTTCGCCGTTATACCGACAAGCGATCGCACCCCAAAGTTATCTGTTTTCGCCCGCAGTGAAGCAATCCCAGAGCGTAAACTACGTTTAGCGGAAGAGACGGGGGTAGATCGTCCGCCAGGCGAGGAAAATTGAGGCGATCGCCCACCCCAATAACCCCAACAATGCCCAAGGCAAATGGTCAGGTAAACCCAAGGGCCAGCGCAGCAGATCCACCAAGAGCGATAACGGTAAAAGACCCGCCACCTCTAACAAGGGTGAAGGCAACGTCTCACGGGGGAAATAGGTTCCGCAGAGCGTAAACATCGGCACAATTAAGAGATAGATGGGTACATTGATTTGATCAATCGTTCGCACCAACCCCGCCGTCAGCAAACCTGCCCCGGCAAAGGCCACACTCCCCAATAGCAAGAGCGGAATTGACAACACCAATGTTGTAATCGACATTAAGCCCCAAAGGATCGCCAGTAACCCCGTGGCTAAGGCGGCAATCATGCCCTTTGTTGCCGCCCACAATAATTCACCCGTAAACACCTCACTAAACGTTAACGGGGTGGTGAGGATGGCGTGCCAAGTTTTTTGATAGTCCAAACGCAGATAACTGGCATAGGCTCCCTCACTGTAGGACTGGAAAAGCACACCAATACCCATCATTCCCGGTGCGAGGAAGCGGAGATAATCCACCGTTGTGCCATAGTAGGAAATTTCTCCCACCAGGGGTGTTAAGCCATAGCCAAAGGCCACCAGATAAATTAATGGCTCGGATAAGGGGGGTAAACTATTCACCAGCCAAGTGGCTTGATAAACGCGGGCATTGCGTTGCCAGGCGGCATAGACCCCCCAAGGGGTGAGGGGGGCTTGACTCGGTGGGTTTTGGGTCGGGGTAAATGGAGTAAAATCAGTTTTCATCGAGACTATGACCCGTAAGGCGTAAAAAGACATCTTCGAGGTTGGCGCGGCGACGACTCAGGCCGGCAGGATGGCGATCGCTGAGATATTCCCAAAGTTCATCGCCTCGTTTGGGGGGAACGGCGATTAGGTAATGCACCCCCACCAGCCGCCCCCAGGTTTGAAATTGGGTGAGCAGGGGTTGTAATTGCTCTTCTTGCATCCCATCCACTTCAATCACCTCCTCCCCAATGGTGCTGTGGATTAAGTCTAGGGGGGTGCCACTGTTGATCACTTGACCTTTTTGTAAGAGAAGGAGGCGATCGCACAATCGCTGGGCTTCATCCATGTAGTGGGTGGTGAGCAACACCCCACAGCCCGCTTGTTTGAGTTGCGTCACCAATCGCCAAAAATCTTGGCGGGCATCGGGATCCAGACCCGTCGTCGGTTCATCCAAAAAGACGAGACGAGGACGGTTAATTAAAGCCCGGGCCAAAACGAGGCGGCGTTTTAGCCCCCCCGATAGCTGATCTACCCGATGGCGGGCGTAATCCCCTAAACCCACTTGTTCCAAGAGTTCACTAGCTCGCTGTTGAGCAGCCCGGCCGGTAATGCCGTAGAAACTGGCAAAGTAGCGGAGATTATCAAACACAGAAAAATCAGGATCCAGGTTGTCCTCTTGGGTGACAACCCCCATGATTTGGCGAGCGCGGCGGCCTTGACTCCGAACATTGAACCCGTCCACCGTTACCTGACCCCGACTGGGAATCACCGCCCCGTAGAGCATTCCAACGGTGGTAGTTTTTCCGGCTCCATTGGCTCCGAGGAATCCCAACACCTCCCCGGCGGCCAAGCTAAAGCTCACCCCCCGGACGACGGAGCGATCGCCATAGGTTTTCCACAGATCATCAGCCTGTAAGACCATAACACTCATCAGAATTATTGCGTAATACAAGATATACTACACAATGATTCCTTTAGCAACCACGATCAGCCTATACCGCCAGAAATTCTGCTGTTCCTTGAGTCGTTCCTCATTGATTGGTTCATGTGTTGACAGGTTGACGAAACAAAGACTGGTTTACCGGGCGCGAAGCACCTTATTTTATTTTTTTAACCATCCTTTAGGACGGTAAGTATGTCAATGGCCAAGATGCAACACCACTAAACCGTGATGCGTAGGTTGGGTGAAGCGCCAGCGCAACCCAACAAAAGCGGCCAAATCTTGAATTACCCCACCTTTCCCCTCCTTACTGGCTCTGCCCAGTAACGCCCCCCAGAGGCTCTATCTCCATTGCCAAAGCCTATCAAAAACCCAGTTTCTGGTATCGGGAAAAGACTGTACAATAGGGTTGCGCTCTTTAGTTCTTTCACATTAGTCACACATAATACTCGTGAATTTAAGTCCGTCCGTTCGGATTAAAATGAGCCTATCGCGTTTTCTCTATACGTCATGCGCCACTGTTTGAATCCCACCTGTTGTCAGCCCAATCCCGACCATCACCAGTTTTGCTACAAGTGCGGTAATCCCTTGTTACTACGGGGACGATATTGGGCGAAAGAGGTGATTGGTGAGGGGGGGTTTGGGCGGACGTTTTTGGCGGTGGATGAGGATCAGCCCTCGAAGCCGTTTTGTATGATTAAGCAATTTTTACCCCAAAATTTAGATCCGAAGGAGTTACCGAAGGCGTTAGAACTGTTTGAACAAGAGGCGCAACAGTTGGAAATTTTGGGAAAACATCCCCAAATCCCGGAGTTATTCGCCCATTTTGTCGAAAATAATCAGTCCTATTTAATTCAAGAGTTTATCAATGGCATCACGCTAAAAGAAGAACTCAAAAATCACGGAGTCTTTTCAGAAAAACAAATTCGCGAGATTATTTGAAAGGCAATCGGGTCAGTCATGATTTAGGGAAAATTTTAGATCGACTGATTGAGGATGCTTCAAACCGACGGTATCAATCCACAGCGGAGGTTTTAGCGGATCTCCAACCGGATAAGAAACAATCCTCGACCGTAAATCCATCCCCTTCCCCTCAACCCCCCATGCCAATCCCAACACAAAACATTCAAACCTACCATTACGAGATCATCACGCTGAATGAGCAGGGGGATATCGCCCAACGGCAAAAGGGACAAAATCAGGGCTATCTGGAAAACACCAAGGGATTAAACCTAGAAATGGTGATGATTCCAGCCGGGGAATTTATCATGGGTTCGCCAGAGGATGAAGGCCCTCAGCATCGGGTGGTTGTGCCGGAATTTGCCATGGGTCGCACCGCTATCACCCAAGCTCAATGGCAAATCATCGCCCAACTGCCCCAAGTGGTGCGCTCCCTCAATGCCGATCCTGCTCATTTCAAAGACAAAAATAACCCTGTGGAACAGGTGACTTGGGAAGACTGTATCAAGTTCTGTCTCCGGTTAAGCGAAGCTACCGGGAAACTGTACCGCCTGCCCAGTGAAGCAGAATGGGAATACGCCTGTCGAGCCGGAACAACCACCCCTTTCCACTTCAGCCCGACCCTCTCCCCCCAAGTGGCGAACTATGACGGCAACTACACCTATGGCAAGGGGAAGAAGGGGGAATATCGCAAGAAAACGATCCCAGTGGGGAGTTTAAACGCCCCCAACCCTTGGGGACTCCATGATATGCACGGGAACGTCTATGAGTGGTGTTTAGATGATTGGCATGGGAGTTATGAGGGAGCGCCAACAGATGGGAGAGCCTGGATAGACAATGATAATCATTCTCAAATTGATAGAGGCTGGCTAAAGGGATTATTGAACAATAAATCAACACAGGAGAAGCTGCTGCGTGGTGGTTCCTGGTACAGCGACCCGAAGTACTGCCGTTCTGCCTATCGCGCCTACGACGCCCGCGGCAGCAAGTTCGACTGCATCGGTTTTCGTGTCGTCGCCCCCAGAACTCTTTAACCCTCTACCCTTTTTCCCTCTTTCCCTCTTCTTGGCGCGAAGCATCTTTTTTTATTTTTTTTTAACTTGCCCTATGCTTATCACTAAGCCTCGATTCAACACTTCTGACACCGTGTAGATTTACAAATTCTCAATAAAATCTTCAACTGTGACTTGAGCTTGTTTGAGAATACTGCTGAGTGTGCCAATCTTTAGTTCCCTGTGTAGAGGGACAACACAACCGATGGTTTTTTCAAGATTGATCTTCTGGAGTACAACATGACTTCCGGTTTGACGAATTTGCCTAAACCCCATTTTTTTGAGTGCTTTGATGGCTTGTTTACTGGAAAGACATGGGAGTTTAGGCATAGTTAACTTCCATGCTAGTGATGAGTGGGGGAGCTTTTTCCGGGAGTGGAAATTCTTCAAGATAGAGGCGTGTTGCTTCTTTAAGTCCT
Source organism: Spirulina subsalsa FACHB-351 (assembly GCF_026130165.1). Classification (GTDB taxonomy): domain Bacteria; phylum Cyanobacteriota; class Cyanobacteriia; order Cyanobacteriales; family Spirulinaceae; genus Spirulina_A; species Spirulina_A subsalsa_A. Next base: position 5,156 of record NZ_JAIHOM010000193.1, read on the forward strand.
GCGATCGCTGCTTCGATGGTTTCGCCTTGATCCACTGTGCCTACTTCGGGACATTGGGCAATGTATAGATCGTCTTCTTGGTGGACAATGATGGTAAATTGGCGAGTCTTCATGGGTAATTTTTTGTTCAATGGGATATTTTTACCAAAAACTTGGGTCTAAAGCCCCGTCCTTCCAGGACGGCTTTTTATGCCGGATGGTAAAATGTAACCATGATTGTACTTGAGTTTAAAGCCTACGGCAAAACCCAGCAAGTTCGGGCAATCG
>NZ_JAIHOM010000016.1 GCF_026130165.1 Spirulina subsalsa FACHB-351
CGGTAGGGCATACCGGATCTAAAGCTTGGGGAGATTTGCCCTCTAGCCTGGTTGGAGCAATCCTGCTAGGTTATGGCGAGTCTGTGAACCAAGAATCCTCGTGCCTTTAGGCCGAGGAGTGTCAAAAGCTAAAATTACCAAGGTTGGGTTCACCCTAACCCTAACTCTCGCTTCAATAAATTAATCGATTTTTCCCCGATATAATTTTCACTACAGACTAAGTTAGGATGACGAATTAACTCATCTCTTGCGTCTAAAATGGCTTGTTTAACGGATCCATAACTGGCTTTGTCACATACAATGGTGTGGGCGCTGCGAATTAGGGCGTTGACTTTATAGGTGTCTTGAAGTTGGGCAGAAATGACTAATAAATCTTCCCCCCGGAGACTATGAACTAAGATTTCCGCAATGCCTAAAATGCCTGCACTGAGACTGACTAAGCCTAAACAACTATCGCGGGGCAGTTTGCGCACTAAGTCTAATTCTTTGCTGTAATCGTAAATATCAACGGGGATGACGCGCACGGAACGGGGGGCGGCTAAGGCTTCGGCTTGTTTGATAAAATAGCGACTGGTGACGACGGTTCCTGAGTGGGTTTGTTCGAGGATATTACTTAACTCCTCCATGGGGACTAATTGAACGGGAATATTGAGGGCTTTTTCAATTTCTTGTACCATCAATTCTCCTGCGCCGAGATCCCTTGCTGGGACGGTGACTAGGACTCTAGCGCTACAACGTAAACGCCAGTCAATTTCTGAGAGAAATAAGTCTCTGGCTTGGGAGAGGGTACAGCCTTGAGACAGCAGTTCATCTAAACTTTTTTGGACTAATTTATGGGCTTCTGGATTTTGGGTGGTGGGGGAGGAATTGCGTTGGGTGCCGCCTTCGTGTCCTTGGGCTTTTACATAAATCCCGGACCCGGCGAGGGATTCGACGAGGCCGGTTTCTTCGAGTTGGCGATAGACTTTGCTGATGGTGTTGCGGTGGAGTCCGGTAATTTGGGCGAGTTGTCGGGTGCTGGGGAGACGATGACCGGGGGGGTATTGGCGGGAGGCGATCGCAAATTGAATCTGGTCGAATAATTGTTTAGAGGCGGGGATTTCGCCGTCTATTTGGATGTGGAATTGCACTTTACCAGCCATCTTAACCATTCACCCCATAAGGATCTACATCTAGTGTAGGCTGATTGGAGAGACTTGTGAACTCTCATCGGCACTTTTCCCATGACTACTATTCAAACTCAATCGGTACAGGTTCAAAATGGCGACCTCGCTATTGAAGCCTATTTAGCCATGCCCCAAGGTGAGGGGATTTATCCGGCTGTAATTGTGATTCAAGAGGTCTTTGGGGTGAATGAGCATATTAAAGATGTGACCGAACGTTTCGCCCAAGCGGGGTATATTGCGATCGCCCCCGCCATTTACCAACGCCTCGCCCCCGGTTTTGCCGTAGGGTACACCCCCGAAGGACTCGCCCAAGGACGGGAGTATAAAGAACAAACGAAAGCCTCAGAACTCCTCAGCGACCTCCAGAGTACCCTCCATTACCTGCACAGCCTCCCCCAAGTGAAACCCGGTGGTGTGGGCTGTATTGGCTTTTGTTTTGGCGGTCATGTCGCCTACCTCGCCGCTACCCTGCCCGGTATTCAAGCCACAGCCTCCTTTTATGGGGCCGGAATAGCCACCCTCACCCCCGGAGGTGGAGAACCGACCCTCCGCCGCACCTCAGAGATTCAAGGCACTCTCTACGCCTTTTTCGGCGAAGAAGATCCCCTCATCCCCTTAGAACAAGTGGAGCAAATTGAGGCGGAGTTGCAGAAACAGCAAATCTCCCACCAAATTTTCCGCTATGCCGGGGCGGGTCATGGTTTTTTCTGTGACCAGCGCCCAGACTACCGGGAGGCAGCCGCTCAGGATGCTTGGCAGAAAGTGTTACAGTTGTTTAGCTCTACCCTTTAAGCGGCCGCTTGTCGAGTTACCTTATAAAATGAGCAGATGGAACAGAGCAATCCGTCCTCACTTCTGCCCAACTATCAACAGCAGTAACTCCCGAAACTTCTTGGGTGTGCTATTCGTTTATAAGCTGTTGGCGGAAGGCTTCCTTAATTTTTAACCTTTACACTGCTATGACTTCAGAATCCACCCGTCCTCCTAAAGCTAATGTCGCTTTTTCTATGGACGACTTTGCCAAAGCCCTCGAACAGGAACAATATGATTATGTTTTCCAACGGGGACAAGTTGTGCGCGGCAGGCCATTGGAATATACCCCCGAGGGAGTCTATGTTGATATTGGGGGCAAGTCGTCGGCCTTTGTCCCCAAGGACGAGGCCGCATTAGGAGCAGTGGCGGATCTTCGGGAAGTCCTGCCGATGGAGGAAGAACTGGAGTTTGTGATTATCCGGGAACAGGATGCCGATGGTCAAGTGATTCTCTCCCGTCGTCAGTTGGCTCTGAAGCAAGCGTGGAGCGATTTGGTGGAAATGCAGACCACGGGGGAATCTTTGCAAGTCCGGATTAAGGGCGTGAATCGGGGTGGTGTGATTGGGGAGGTCTGGGGATTGCGGGCTTTTATTCCGCGATCGCACCTCATGGAAAAAGAAGACCTAGAAAGCTTAATCGGTCAACAATTGACCGTGACTTGTTTACAAGTAGACCCGGAGAGCAAAAAACTGGTACTCTCCCAACGAGAGGCCGCCCGTTCCCAAGCCATTAAAAAAGTCGAAGCGGGGGGCGTAGTATCCGGGAAAGTAGTCAGTCTCAAGCCCTATGGGGCTTTTGTGGAAACTCAAGAAGGGGTGACGGGACTCCTCCACATTACCCAGGTGAGTGGTTTACCCATTCATGACATCCACACGGTTTTACAAGTGGGACAACAAATCAAGGTGGTGATTACCGAGATTGATGAGTATAAAAATCGCATTTCTCTGTCTACCAAGATTTTAGAAGCCTATCCCGGCGAATTGTTGGAAAATTTGGCGGCTGTGATGAGCAACGCGGAGGAACGTCTCGCGGCAGCTAATAATCCTTCTGAGGCTACGGAAAGCCCGTCCTCACCGGAGACAGAGTAGGGGCGCAAGGTTGGGGAATGGGGAGCAGGGGAGAGGGGGAGCAGGGGAGCAGGGGAATTGATAATTGACAATTGACAATTGATAATTATTTCCGATTCCCTATTACCTATTACCTATTCCCTATTCTCTATTCCCTATTACCTATTCCCTATTACCTATTACCTATTACCTATTCCCTATTACCTATTCCCAATTGGGCGCTAAAGCGCAACTACAAACCCGGAGCGCTAAAGCGCAACTACGAACCCGACTCCCCCTCAATGATCAACCTTGGAGATTCAGAAACTATGGTAAACGAAGCACTTATTCCCGTCGTTGTTAATGGTGCCGCAGGCAAGATGGGGCGCGAAGTGGTGAAAACTGTCGCCCAAGCGGACGATATGATGCTGATTGGGGCGGTCGATCATAATCCCGAAGTGTTAGGACAAGATGCCGGGATTGTGGCCGGATGTGGGGAGTTAGAAGTCCCCATTCTCAACGATTTACAAAGTGTGTTAGTCCTGGCCACTCAGGAGAAAGTGCAAGGAGTGATGGTGGATTTTACCCACCCCGATGGGGTGTATGAAAATGTGCGGAGTGCGATCGCCTATGGAGTCCGTCCCGTCGTCGGCACCACCGGACTTTCCCCCGAACAACTCGACGACCTAGGAGAATTTGCCGAAAAAGCCAGCACCGGAGCCCTCGTCATCCCCAACTTTTCCATCGGCATGGTACTCCTCCAACAAGCCGCCCTCCAAGCCTCTAAATACTTCGATCACGTCGAAATCATCGAACTCCACCACAACCAAAAAGCCGATGCCCCCAGTGGCACCGCCATCAAAACCGCCCAAATGCTCGCCGAAATGGGCAAAACCTACAATCCCCCCAGCGTCCAAGAAAGTGAAAAACTCCCCGGCGCCCGAGGCAGTGTAGGGGAGGAAAACATCCGCATCCATAGCGTCCGTTTACCCGGCCTCCTCGCTCATCAAGAGGTGATCTTCGGCGCACCCGGACAGGTTTACACCCTCCGTCATGATACGAGCGATCGCGCTTGTTATATGCCCGGCGTTCTCCTCGCCATTCGCAAGGTCACAGAACTAAAATCCTTAGTGTACGGTTTAGAAAAAATCCTCTAGTCCCCCTGCCCCTATGCTCATCCCCCTGACTCGCGAAAAATTTGAACAACTGGTGCCAGCCGTCGCAACAGGAGCGCAATATGCCGCGATATGGGGCAGTTGGCAAAACTTTCTCGGCCGTTTACTCATCTCCGCCGTCGGAGTCATTATTATCTGGCTGCTTTACCTCGTCTTTGGCGACCTAGGCGGTCTTAAACTCCTCTTGACCATTATTGTGGGACTTTATTGGCTCTGGTCTCCCGTCTACTTCGCCAGCGTGCGCAATAGCAAATATCGGCGCTTTAAATATAGTGGCTTTTGGCGCGGTCAGGTTTTAGATGTCTTTATATCCGATGATGTCGTCAGCGAGGCCGAAAGCTTCAATCAACGGGGAGATTTAGTCATTGTTGAAAATCGGGAACGTCGGATTAACCTAGAAATCGGTGATTCGACCGGATTCCGCACTATCGTTAAAGCCCCCCTTCGTCGCACCCACAAACTCCTCAAACCCGGTCAACAGGTGGAATGTTTAGTCATGTCCAACCAACCCGATTTGAGCCGCATTCAAGAGGTCAGCGATGTTTATATTCCCAGTCAAAATCTATGGGTGGGAGAATATCCCTGTATCCGGCGAGATTTTTTTGTTGACATGAGTGAGGATATCCGCCAAAATCGCGGCCGTCCCTCCCAACCGATTCGCACCCGTCAACGTCCCCCGGAGTGGGAAGAAGAAGACTATCCCCCCCGTCCTCCCCAACCGATTCGCACCCGTCAACGTCCCCCGGAGTGGGAAGAAGAAGACTATCCCCCCTGTCCCTCCCAACCGATTCGCACCCGTCAACGTCCCCCAGAGAGAGAACAAGAAAACTATCCCCCCCGCCCATCCCAACCGATTCGCACCCGTCAGCGTCCCCCGGAGAGAGAACAAGAAAACTATCCTCCTCGTCGCCCCCCTGCACCCCGTTCCGAACGTGAAAGCAGAGCCGTCCCTCGTCGTCCTCCCCGCCCAGAATCCCGCCGCGAGGATGAATTTGACCCTCCTCCCAGAACTCGCTCCGCGCCCCCTCCCCGCCCTAGGGATTATCCCCCACCCCCGGCCGAGGATTGGGACCAAGAGGAAGACAACACCCCCATGAGTGACTATCGTCGAGACTGGGAACAAGAGCAACGGAGAGGTTGATTCCCGACCATAGCCATCTATCCTAGGGGTAATGTATAAAGTATGGCAACACTGTTATAGAATCTTAGTTCCCGGAGGTAGATTAGTGTGTGTGGTGGGAGATGTTTGTCTATCTCGGCGAAAAAATAAGGGAAGACATACAGTCATTCCCCTTCATGCTGCCATTCAAGAACAATGTCGTCAGATTGGTTTTGATAACCTCTCTCCCATCATTTGGCATAAAATTAGTAATGCTAACTATGAAGCATCTGGCAATGGGGCCGGTTTTTTAGGCAAACCCTATGAACCGAATGGAGTCATTAAAAATGATATTGAGTACATTTTAATGGAACGTAAACCCGGAGGATATAGAAAACCTTCTCTAGAAACTCGTGTACTTTCTCTCATTTCGGCTGAAAATCATCAACAATGGTTTCAATCCATTTGGTCTGGAATTCCCGGTCAATCGACTCGCCATCATCCCGCTCCTTATCCTGAAGTATTAGCGAGTCGTTTGATTAGAATGTTTAGTTTTGTGGGAGATACTGTGGTTGACCCTTTTATGGGAACTGGAACCACTATAGTAGCGGCCGCAAACTGGGGTAGAAATAGCATTGGCATTGAAGTTGATCCCTATTATTTTAAATATGCTGAACAACGAATTCATCAAGCTACATCGTCCTTGTTTTGTCCTGCCAAAATCATTTTGAGCCTAGTTGAGTTGTGAATATTAGCGCGATTTTACCGACCTTTGTTGTCACCCTGCGAGAAGGGTTTGAAGCCGCCTTAGTGGTGGGAATTGTCATGGCTTGTTTACAAAAAGCCCAACAAACTCGCCTCTACCCTTGGGTCTATGGGGGGATTTTCGGAGGGGTGATCACGTCTTTACTGGTGGGGATTCTGTTGGGGGGGATTTTGCAACAGTTGAGTGTGTCTGATCAGCCCTACGCCCCGGTCATTCAGGAGTTTTTAGAGGCTAGTTTTGGGTTGTTGGCGATCGCACTCCTCAGCTGGATGCTCATTTGGATGACCCAACAGGCCAAAACCCTCAAAGCCGAAGTCGAAGGAGCCGTGACCCAAGCTTTGCAAGGGGAAGGGGCGGGCTGGGCTGTCTTTAGCCTGATTCTCATTGCTGTCCTGCGAGAAGGATTTGAGACAGTATTATTCATCGTGGCCAAATTCCAAAGCGGCTTTACTACACCTACCCTCGGAGCCGTTTCTGGGCTATTATCGGCCACCCTTTTGGGCTATCTCCTCTTTCAGTTGGGCGTGAAAATCAATATCCGCCTGTTTTTCCAAGTGATGGGAGTTTTCCTACTCCTGATTGTCGGCGGATTAGTTGTCGGAGCCCTCAAACATATTAACGGCGGCGTTGACCTACTGACCGCCTTAAATCCTCAATATGCCGCCCTCTGTTGGGGAGAAACCACCTGCTTACTGGGGGGGCTGGTATGGGATACCTCTAGCATCTTGCCGGATAAAGCCTTTCCGGGCATTGTCCTGAAAGCCCTCTTCGGGTATCGGGATCATCTTTACGCGATGCAGGCGATCGCCTATCTCGCCTTTTTGTCCCTCGTGGGGGGGCGATACTTCCAAAGTTTGCGCCCCTCCCCGCCAAAAGTCTCTAGCCCCTAACGGATCAATGTCCCCTCCTTGTGCTACCCTAGGAAGGCTGTACAAAAACTCGCACATCTAGACCTTCGGGTGTTTCGTCAAGAAAGACAAGTCTAGATGGAGGATTAACCCGAACAAGGAGAAAAAAAATATGGCAGTTGTTTCCCTAGCTAATTTGCTAGAGTCCGGGGTTCACTTTGGGCATCAAACCCGCCGTTGGAACCCTAAAATGGATCCCTATATTTATACATCACGCAACGGGGTTCATATCATCGACTTGGTGCAAACCGCCGAGTTAATGGAAGAAGCCTATGATTATATGCGGAACGCCGCATCTCAAGGCAAAAAATTCATGTTTGTGGGGACTAAACGACAAGCCGCCGGAATCATTGCCCAAGAAGCCGCTCGTTGTGGTTCCTACTATGTTAACCAGCGTTGGCTGGGGGGGATGTTAACCAACTGGGAAACCATCAAACACCGCATTGACCACCTCAAAGAACTCGAACGCCTCGAAGAAACAGGCAGCATCGAAAAACGACCCAAAAAAGAGGGGTCTGTTCTGCGTCGGGAATTAAGCAAACTGCGGAAATACCTCGGCGGGATCAAAAGTATGCGTCGCCCCCCGGATGTAGTGCTAATTGTGGATCAGCGTCGGGAATATAACGCCATTTTGGAATGCCAAAAACTCCACATTCCCATTGTGTCCCTGTTAGATACAAACTGTGATCCTGACTTAGTGGATATTCCCGTCCCGGCTAATGATGACGCTATTCGTTCCATTAAACTGATTGTGGGACGATTAGCTGATGCCATCTTAGAAGGTCGTAGCGGTGGCAAAGATATCATCGAAGAAATCGACTACTCCGGAGAAATCGACTACGAAGACGATTTTGAGGATGATGAGGACTTCGACGTAGAAGACGACGACAGCGAAGAATAAAACCCCTCGTTGTTTTCTGCCTTGCCTCTTCTAAATAGGGTCTGCTGAATAACACGCCTACGCTAGACCTAACAGGGGAACAGGAAACTGATAATTTCCCGACTCCACTTCGACTAAGCTCAGTGACCCCGATTCCGAACTTTCGGACTTATTCAGCAAGCCCTAACTACGAGGGGATGCAGTCTTGCCCCTGCCCTTTTCAACAAGGGAGTGCAACAATAGTGAGCAGATCAACCCTACTCCAACAGAATCATGGCTAAGAAAGACAAAAAAACGAAAGGAAAAGAAAAAGCAGCGAAAGCCCCAGCACCTGCACCAGAAGAAACTAAAGTAGAAGCCCCTGCCGCCGCCCCAGAGGCCGCTCCTGCTCCTGCCCCGGAGGCCGCCCCTGCCGCCAAAAAACCAGCCGGAGGAATATCCGCCGCCCTCGTGAAAGAACTCCGGGAACAAACCGGGGCCGGGATGATGGACTGTAAAAAAGCCCTGACTGAAAACGACGGCGATATGGAAAAAGCCGTGGAATGGCTGCGTAAGAAAGGGATCGCTTCGGCGGATAAGAAGGCCGGACGGGTCGCGGCGGAAGGTCTGGTAGACAGTTATATTCACACCGGGGGACGAGTGGGCGTTCTGGTGGAAGTGAACTGTGAAACCGATTTTGTCGCCCGTGGGGATAAGTTCAAGGCTTTGGTGCGCGATATCGCCATGCAAATCGCTGCTTGTCCTAATGTGGTTTATGTGAAATCCGAGGATGTAGATCCGGAGTTTGTGGCGAAAGAAAAAGCCATTGAAATGGGACGGGAGGATTTAGCGAGTAAGCCCGAAAACATCCGCGAAAAAATTGTACAAGGGCGTATTGATAAACAACTCAAGGAAATGTCTTTGATGGATCAGCCCTATATTAAAGACCAAACGATCACGGTGCAAGAGTTGGTGAAACGCACGATTGCTGATTTGGGAGAAAATATCCAAGTTCGCCGTTTTAGCCGCTTTGTCTTAGGGGAAGGCATCGAAAAAGAAGAAACCAACTTTGCCGAAGAAGTCGCCGCCCAAGCGGGTCAAAAATAAGCTGATTTTAGTCTGGACTATGGGGACAGATTAACAAATCGGGCTGGGAAAAAGGTAAAAGTTAGAAAATTTTTGCTTCTACTTTTGCCTTTTTCAGGTTTTTACTGATTATATTGTCTGGATTGTCTGGAAAGCCCCTACTATACAGTGGAGTGGGGTCTTTTCAATCTTCTCAATATTGCGGTATCGCAGATCATTGTAAATGGGGATCAGACTATGGCTAAAGCTTTAGATAAAATTAATCAAGAGTTGACGGCTTTAGAGGAAAAGGTCGAGGGGGTTAATCGGGAAATACGCGGTCAATATGGGGAGTATTCTGGGTTAATTGCTCAAACGGTTAAGCGACAGTTGGTGACGTTGTTTTATCAAATTAGCACCCATGTCTATCCTGAGAATTTTTTAAAATTATCGCTCTCGGAACGGGAAAGGTTACAGCAGGCTATTCGAGATTTAGGTCAAACGGGGAGTCTTCTTTTTGAGGAGAATTTAGAAAATCCCCTAGAAGTTCCGCCGGAGAAAAAGGTGGATTTTCGCTCAGAAATTCTCAAGAAGTTACCGATTACGCCGGAACAGTTGGAAAAGGTGCGGCAACATATTTTAAAGCGGAAAGATGCTGAGTTAGCAGGAGAGGACAGTTCTAGTTCTGAGGAATTTATTGTAATTGGTAAGTTGGAGGATGGGGAGGAGTTAGAATTAGATGTTCAGTCGGACTCTCTTGATTCTGATCCTCTGGATTTTATGGATGAGGAGGATGATGAGGATGAGTTAACGGATGAGGAGGATGATGAGGAGGAGGAGGAGGATGAGGACGAAATAACCCATACGTTGCTGGTGTTGGTGCGTTGGTTAAAGCAGGTGGAACGGGGTTTAAATCAGGTTCTGAAGCAATTGTCTCAGGAGGGAAATCAAATTTTAATCCGGGCGCGGATTTTCCCTTCTCAAGTGCCGTCTAAGGTGCTGGAGGCAGCTATTCAAGCGGAGGAAGGGGGTGCCACCGGAAATGCTCCGAATTTGCTAAATTTATTGATTGAGGGGGGACGGGAGCAGGTGGTTCCGGTGACGGCTTTACGCTTGCGTTTGTCGGAGTTGGAGTTTGGGGATCCGATGTTGGCGCGATCGCGCAGTCGCATCCGGGAGTTGAATGCTCAAGTGAAAAGTCTGCATAAACAGTATCAGCAGTTACAACGGGAAAAGGCGATCGCAGAGGCTGAGGCGGCTTGGCGTGCGAGTTGGTATGAGGAGAATTGAGACTTGACTATTGACCATTGACCAATGACTCAGATTCCGGACTGGTTACGTTTAAAAAAAGCACTCACGGTGGAGGCCGAGCGGGGTTTTCAGGACTTACAAGGCAATCAGTACCGCTTTAGTGAGTTTATGACCCTCAGCTTGGGGGAAAGTCTGGCCGTGGGGACATCGGATCATCGTCGCCGTTGGCAGAGTTTGGCGCAGGAATTTGCTCTCTATCCTCAAATGGATCAAAGCCAACGGCAAGCTCTGATCGCCAGTACAAGGCAGTTCCTCCACCAGTTCCAAAAAGACCTAGAAACTCCCCCTGAACCTCCTAAAACCCCAAAAACCCAGCCCTTGGGCATCCGTGAGCCTCACAGCCCCACCTCCGGCAACATTCCCCCCCTAGATGCACCCCTCAACTCTTTGCTGGAGATTGACCGTCGCTGGACGGGGGATGCCTTGGCGCGTTTGGGGTTATATACGGTGCGGGATGCACTGTTTTACTATCCGAGGGATCACATTGACTATGCCCGACAGGTGAATATTGCCCAGTTGGTTGATGGGGAGACGGTGACGATTATTGGCACGATTAAGAGTTGTTCTTGCTTTACCAGTCCGAAAAACAAGAAATTGTCGATTCTCAATGTTCAACTGCGCGATCGCACCGGACAGATTCGACTCAACCGTTTTTTTCATGGGGCTTATTTCACCAATCGGGGCTGGCAGAAGCGTCACGAACTGCAATATCCTGTAGGTGCGATCGCCGCCGCATCCGGACTGGTGAAAAAAAACAAATACGGCATCACCCTAGACAATCCCGAAATCGAGATTCTCGACAGTCCGGGGGGCAGCATTGAATCCCACAAAATTGGCCGCATTCTGCCCGTCTATCCCCTCACAGAAGGCGTTTCCGCCGATATTGTCCGCAAAGCCATTCTAGCCGCCCTCCCCGCCATTCAGCACCTCAAGGATCCCCTCCCCCCCGTCATCCAAAATCAATATAGTTTAATCCCCCTGCAACAAGCCCTCACCCATTTACATTTCCCCCCCGATCAAACCGCTCTCAGCCAAGCTCGTCGTCGTCTAATTTTCGACGAATTCTTTTATCTACAACTCGGCTTTTTACAACGTCGGCAACAACAAAAACAAATTCACAACAGCGCCATTCTCGCCACCACTGGAGAACTGATTGAACAACTAAAAAAAATCCTCCCCTTTGAACTGACCAACGCTCAAAAACGAGTGATTAATGACATTTTAAATGACTTAAATGCACCCATTCCCATGAATCGACTGGTGCAGGGAGATGTCGGTTCAGGAAAAACCATTGTCGCCGTCTTTGCCATTTTAGCCGCCATTCAATCCGGCTATCAAGCCGCCTTAATGGCCCCCACAGAAGTCCTCGCCGAACAACATTATCGTAAATTAGTGAGTTGGTTTAATATACTCTATATTCCCATTGAACTGCTCACCGGGTCTACAGGAGTCCGCAAACGGCGAGAAATTCATTCCCTCTTAGAGACAGGAGAACTGCCGCTTTTAGTGGGAACTCATGCCCTGATTGAAGATCCCATTCAATTTAGAAAACTCGGCTTAGTGGTCATTGATGAACAGCATCGTTTCGGTGTAGAACAGCGCGCCAAACTATTAGCAAAAGGCAAATCTCCCCACGTCCTCACCATGACCGCCACCCCTATCCCCCGCACCCTTGCCCTCACCTTACACGGGGATTTAGATGTATCCCAAATCGATGAATTACCCCCCGGCAGACAACCGATTCAAACCACAGTTTTAACCACAAAACAACGCCTGCAAGCTTACGAGTTAATCCGTCGCGAAATTGCCGACGGAAGACAAGCTTATGTCATTTTACCCCTCATTGAAGAGTCAGATAAATTAGATGCGAGAGCAGCCGTTAAAGAGCATAAACGGTTACAAGAAGTGATTTTTCCGAATTTAAAGGTGGGGTTATTACATGGTCGGATGAATTCTGCTGAAAAGGACGAAATTTTAACTCAATTTCGGGACAATGTGATACAGATTATTGTTTCGACTACGGTGATTGAGGTTGGGGTAGATGTTCCCAATGCTACGGTGATGATGATTGAAAATGCGGAACGTTTTGGACTGTCTCAACTCCATCAATTACGGGGTAGAGTGGGGCGCGGTTCTCATAAGTCCTATTGTTTATTGATGAACAATGGGAAAAGTCCTGACTCTCAGCAAAGATTGGCGGTTTTAGAACAGTCTCAGGATGGTTTCTTTATCTCAGAAATGGATTTACGCTTACGGGGGCCGGGGGAAGTTTTAGGCAAACGACAATCGGGATTATCGGATTTTGCCTTAGCCAGTTTGGTGGAAGATCAAGATGTGTTGAATTTGGCACGGAATGCGGCGGAAAAGATGATTTTAGCAGACGAAAATTTAGAGGGTTTTCCGTCTTTGCAGGAGGAGTTAGAAACCCGGTATCAAAAGATGATCAGCGGGTCAATTCTAACATGAGGTAAGGGGGGTAAGATGACCCGCCATAACCGAATCGCTATAATCAAACTGTCCCCTCATCTTTGGTCGATACTATGCAGCTTCAATCTCAAATCTATCCGCCTTTGGAAAATGGCGATCGCCTCAGCTACCGAGAATTTGAGCGACGTTACAGCGCCATGCCTACGGGTCAGAAAGCAGAATTAATTGAAGGAGTCGTTTATATGGCATCACCCCTGCGGTTTACCACCCATGCCAAACCCCACGCCGATTTAATCGGATTGCTTTGGACTTATAAAATGGCAACCCCAGGGACAGAAATAGGCATTGAACCCACGGTTCGCCTCGACTCCGACAACGAATTTCAACCGGATGGAGTTTTATTGATTCCGGGGGGAAGTTCTCAAATCAGTCCAGAGGGGTACATTCAAGGCGTACCGGAATTGGTGGTAGAAATTGCCGCGAGTAGTGCCGCCATTGATTTAGGGGATAAACAACGGGTTTATCGACGCAATGGGGTGCAAGAATATCTGGTTTGGCAAATCTTTGAGCAGAGACTGGATTGGTTTTATCTAGAAGAGGGAGTTTATCAGTCTCTTGCTCCCAATGATGAGGGGATTTTGTGCAGTCGGGTGTTCCCGGGTTTATGGTTAAACCGAACGCAACTATTAGAAAATAATCTCGCCGCCGTTTTAGAAACCCTACAAACCGGATTGGCATCGCCAGAACATCAGGCTTTTATCAGTTAAGACTTTCCCAGCGTCCGCTTTTCCTGCCATTAGAATGGAGTCACGCCCAAACCCGATTCAGACTGAGGGTAAACCCCGGTAACACCGTTTCCCCGGATAGTGTATTGGGATTCTCCAAAACTTCCACCCCTTGCCCCGGACGGTAAATTTCCACTCGTTTATTTTTAGGGTCAATGAGCCAGCCCAACTTAGTACCATTCTCGATATATTCTGCCATTTTGCTCCGGAGGTCTTGGAGGGTATCGCTCTTGGAGCGCAACTCCACGACAAAATCAGGACACAAGGGGATGAATCCATCTTGCTGTTCTGGGGTCAGGGCATTCCAGGGATCTGGGCTGACCCAGGCGGCATCAGGGGAGCGGTTTGCTCCATTGGGCAACTCGAAACCTGTGGAAGAGTCAAATGCTCTGCCATCGCCCCCTTCTTCCTCAATCCAGCGAACCAGGAAGTAATTGATTTTGCTGTTGTGGTAGCCAGTATTGCCGCCTGTGGGTGGGTTCACAATGAGTTCTCCTGTTGCAGTGCGTTCCAGCCGTAGCTTACGGTTGGCGGCAGCGAGGGCGGCAAACTGCTCGGTGGTGACTCGCAGAGCAATTTGCTCAGGGAGTTGGAGAGATAACGGTTCAGGACGACCTCGTACCATCATTCACCTCATGCTACTGGATTCCTTCTCCATTTTACAGGACGAAAACAGACTCAAATCTATCCGCCGTTGGACAATGGCGATTCTCGTGCCGCGCTCACGGCTACCGGGCAGCACCCACAGGCTTCTTGACCATAAGAAGGGACTGACCGCCCTAAGCGGTCAAACTGTAAACCTAATAAAGAGTGGAAAACTCCAATGGATAAGAAAAACATCACCCCCAACCCCCAACAGCCCGTTGACCGCGTTCCTTCGGGTCAACTGCCTAGTGCTTTGGCGGAATTGAGTGAAGAGGCGATCGGCTCCCTGGCCCTTCCCGCTGAGGGCCCAGCGGGGATGTGTTCCTGTCGGTGTGTGTGTTCCTATGAGGGTGACGACGAGTAGTCGCGGTTGATTCTACCACAACCCTTTTCGATCCTCAAATCGGCTGTTGAGTCAGCCAGGGCGCTTGGTTCGCCTCGATGAATTGACGGGCAACTATACCTCGGGGCTTTCCGATACCTGGCACGCTGCTGGGGTGGAGGGAGCATCACTCCCTCTGCCCCTCTTCCCCCGACCCAGAGTTTTGTTGGACGGAATTGGGTACTACCCCAAACGAGAATTTTCGTGCCGCGCTCACCGCTACCGGGCAGCACAAACAGGCTTCTTGACAATAAGAAGGGACTGACCGCCCTAAGCGGTCAAACTGTAAACCTAACAAAGAGTGAAAAACTCCAATGGAGAAGAAAAACATCACCCCCAACCCCCAACAGCCCGTTGACCGCGTTGCTTCGGGTCAATTGCCTAGTGCTTTGGCTGAATTGAGTGAAGAGGCGATCGGCAAGCAAGCCCAGGCCCTCATGGACAGGGATACCCTGGGGACAGAGGTATGGGACAGCGAGACCTTGTTGCTGTGGGGGTGTTCCTACGATGGGGACGACGAGTAGTCTCGGTTGATTTTTTCACAACCCTTTTCAATCCTCAAACTTCTTGTGAGGACAGCCAGGGCGCTCGGTTCCCCGCGATGAATTGACGGGAAACCGTTGATACCTTGGGGCTTTCCGATACCACCGCACAGGCTGCCGAGACGGGAAGACTGGTCGAAGTCGTTCTCATACGGAATCCGGTTGTCAAAGGTCTATCAAAACCCACAGGCTGAAGCCTGGGGCTATACGGACAAAGCCCGTGGTTCGACTCCCTTCGACTCTTCGACTAGCTCAGAGCTCAGGACAGGCTTCGACATGGCTCAGAGCTCACCAGAGCCCTGCGCGGGCTAAAGAGTAAAAAGGCTTTTACCAACCGTATTTGGTATCACCTCGTCTCCCTCTCTCCCTTTCACTCCGTCACCTTGCAAATATCCTCAAGTCCAAACCCGATTCAGACTGAGGGTAAACCCCGGTAACACCGTTTCCCCGGATAAGGTATTGGGATTCTCCAAAACTTCCACCCCTTGCCCCGGACGGTAAATTTCCACTCGTTTATTTTTAGGGTCAATGAGCCAGCCCAACTTAGTACCATTCTCGATATATTCTGCCATCTTGCTCCGGAGGTCTTGGAGTGTATCGCTCTTGGAGCGCAACTCCACCACAAAATCAGGACACAAGGGAATGAATCCCTCCTGCTGCTCTTGGGTCAGAGCATCCCACCGCGCTTGGCTAACCCAAGCTGCATCGGGAGAGCGGTTTGCGCCATTGGGGAGTTCAAAGCCGGTGGAGGAGTCGAAGGCTGCACCAAGGGTTTCGTTCTCTTCAAACCAGACACTCAATTGTCCTGTAATGCTGAGATTACGCTTGCCAGTCTTGCCGCCTGTGGGTGGGTTCACAATCAGTTCTCCGGTTGCAGTGCGTTCCAGCCGTAGCTTACGGTTGGCAGCAGCGAGGGCGGCAAACTGCTCGGCCGTGACTCGGAGAGCAATTTGCTCAGGGAGTTGGAGAGATAACGGTTCAGGACAACCTCGTACCATCATTCACCTCATGCGACTGGATTCCTTCTCTATTTTACCAAAAATCTGGGTCTAAAGCCCCGTCCTTCTAGGACGGCTTTTTAGGGTTTATGATTAGCATAGCGGATCCTGAAAGTACCCGCACTGCCCGGATTTGAAAATGCGATCGCCCTGTCACCCAATCCCCTTCCCTACTCATCAGTCAGCGATCGCTGTTGGCTTGAAAATCGCCGAATGCGGCTTTGAATTTCCTCTATGATCCTGTCCACTTCTGTCAGGTCACTGGGTAGGAGATGGGCAGACAGGATTTTTAGCAGGTTCTCAAGATCGACTGAATAGTTCAACAGGAGGAGAAGAATGTCGTTTTCATAAATACTGGCTCGACTAAATTGCCCCTGTCGATAAAGAGACGGTAGGGCATAGCATTTCAGCAGCACAAGTCCTTCTACTGTGGCACAGTGAATGATGCGATCGCCAAATTGTCTATCTATCGCAAATTTTTCTAAAACTTCTTGGAATAGCTCATTTTGGGTCAACAAAATATCAACCTGTAATTGGTCAAATAAGCCCCGTATAAAATGATTATTTTCATCATTGATGACTACTTCGGGCAGAACATCCAAATCCGAGGGAGCCAGAATCAAGTTAATGTCTTGAGTATTGCGACCTTCCACATAGCTCAGGAGGGCGACTCCTCCAACCAATAAGTAATTGATGTTTCTGTCAGCCAATGTGTTAAACAGCAATTCAACCGTTTGAAAAAAAGCGTCTCGTTCAGGCATTGCATTTGACCAGTTTTTTACATCAAATAAGATACCATTGCTAATGATTTCCCCAATGGCTGCTGTCATTTCCTTCCCTCTGTAACATTACCCCTCTAGAACTTATGCGTACCTATCCCTTTGCGGTTTCCCTCAATTCCACCATTCAGGTCAGCACTACGGCAGACGGCTATGCCCTCAGCCCCGCGAATCCCGATCCTGGCCAATCCATTGCTCCCTCTATGGTAACTCTCCCTGCCATCACCGGGATGGGCGATGCCCTGGCCCACTTACAAGCAGGAACCGCAACCCTCCAGCAGTTGACCCAAACCCTGAGCGAACAGGAGGGGGCGGAAGCCCGGGAACAGTTAGCCGCCACATTGCAACAGATGGGCGATCGCGGTTGGTTGCAATATGCGGTATTACCGTTGGCGATCGCCGAGCCAATGGTAGAGTCCGCTGAACTTGACCTTAATTCCCCCCACTGGACACAAGCCAAGGTCAGCCTCTCCCGCTTTGCCTACCAACGCAGCCATGCCGGGGGGATGGTGCTGGAATCCCCCTTATCCAAATTTCGAGTCAAACTGTTGGACTGGCGATCGAGTGCAATCTTAGCCCAACTCGCCCAGCCCCAACCCCTGGGTTGGGTCACACCACCCCCCCCAAATCGGGGCAGAAACCGCCTATCAATTCTTAAATTTATTATGGGCGACAGGGTTTCTCACCGTCGAAGCCGAAGCCCCAGAACTGAAACTGTGGGAATTCCATAACCTGCTGTTTCACAGCCGTTGTCGCCAAGGTCGCCACGACTACCTCACAGGCGATATTGCCGCCAGTTTGGATATTTGGGACGAGTTTCCCGTAGTCAAACCACCTATGAGCGGGCAAATTGTCCCCCTACCCCAACTGAGCATTGATGCCATTCGCCAACGGGATAAAACCCTGACGACGGCCATTGAAAAACGGGCATCGATTCGCGAATATGACGAAAATCACCCGATTACGGTTGAGCAATTGGGAGAGTTACTCTATCGCACCGCCCGGGTTAAGGAAATTTATACCCATGATGCCGAACAAATCGAACTGCTCAAAGCCCAATTCGGTGAAGATTTCGACTGGGGGGAAATCAGCCGTCGCCCCTATCCCTGTGGCGGCGCAATGTATGAACTAGAAATCTATCTGGCGGTGCGTCGCTGTGCAGGGGTGAAACCGGGACTTTATCACTATGATCCCCTCAATCACCAACTGGCTCAAATTGATGCGGCTGATGCCGATATTCAAGCTCTGATTAAAGATGCTCACCAGTCCACTGGTGAACAGGGAATGCCCCAAGTTTTGCTGATCATCACCGCTCGGTTTGGGCGGCTGTTCCGCAAGTATCGATCGCTGGCTTATGCCCTGGTTCTCAAGCACGTCGGGATACTGTATCAAAACCTCTACTTGGTGGGGACAAATATGGGGCTGGCATCCTGTGCGGTGGGGGCGGGAGATAGCGATCGCTTTGCCCAAGCGACGGGATTAGATTACGTTGTCGAGTCTTCTGTGGGAGAGTTTATGTTAGGTTCGCTGCCGAATCGAGAGATTGAATCCAGTGGGATGGATCATTCAGCAACGGAGGTTGTGAGTGCTGCTGAATTGGAGATAGAAGTTGAAGCCGAATCCCCATCTGTTGAATCCAGTGAAATCGAAATCCAACCCACGATTAACCCCTCCGAATTGGATGCAGCAATTGAAACAACTGAAGTTGAATCGGATGCTGTCAGCTTGAGCGAAGTCGAAACCGAAGCAACCGTTACCCCCTCCGCCGCTTCTACTGCCCAACATCCCCACGACTTGGACGATCGCATCCCCGGACTGGCGGAACTCCGTAACCAAACCCTCGGCGACTCCCGCATCACCATCGTCATTCTCGATGGCAACCCAGATCACACCCTCTCCTGTTTTGAAGGAGCGGAAATCTCGAAAGTTTTCCCCTACTGGCATCCCCCGGCTGAACCCGTTCCCAACGAGGCTTATCATCAATTTCAGGCGATCGGCAATGATGACACTTTAGATAAAGACCAAAAAGCCGAAGCCCAAAAAGCCGCCTTGCCCGAACCGCTCCTCCAACGCATCCACGGCGATAACCATGCCTGTCACATCACCAGCACCATTGTTGGACAAGAAAACACCCCCTCGCCCGGACTGGCTCCTCGCTGTCGTGTGATTAATGTCCCCCTCAATACCAGTGGCATGGATGAAGAATTCATCTCACCCCTCAATCTGGCTCGTGCCTTTGAACTCGGTCTGGAATTAGGGGCGAATATCATCCACTGTGCCGCCTGCCGTCCCACCCAAACCGGGGAAGGGGAAGAACTCCTCCTGCGAGCTTTGAAGAAGTGCCAGGATAACAACATTCTAATAGTTGCCCCTGCTGGGAATAACAAGGGAGAATGCTGGTGTATGCCCGCTTCCCTGCCCGGAGTCCTGTCGGTGGGGGCGTTGAAACCCGACGGCACACCCTATAAGTTCAGCAATTGGGGCGGTAACAATGCCTTGGAAGGCATCATGGCTCCGGGAGGTGAAATTCTGGGGGCACAACCCGCCAATGAAGAACCTGTGCGCCTTCTGGGAACGAGTATGGCGGCTCCGGTAATGACGGGGTTGTGCAGTTTGCTGATGAGTCTGCAACTGCAACAGGGTAAACCTGTGGATGCGGAGGCGGTGCGAGCAGCGCTGCTGAATACGGCAATCCCCTGTACCCCTGACGATACCGACGAACCGGAACGCTGTCTACGGGGTAAGGTCAATCTCCCCGGTGCGATGGGGTTATTGTTCGGGTCTGCGGTGACGGTTTCTTTTGCCGGTGAGCAAGTCACCCGGACTGAGCATACCGCCATTGATGTCAATGTCACGGCGGGCGAAGTGGGTATTGAGACATCTTCTGTTGGGTTTCGTTCCTCAAGCCAACCTACGGTAGTCGCTCCTGGCGCTTCCCTGATGCCTTCTGGTGTCAAACCGAGCACGGCTCACTCGGGGCACGTTTTCGCCCTTGGCACAATTGGCTATGATTTTGGAGACGAGGCGCGGCGGGATACGTTCAAGCAAAATATGGCTCCGGTGGATTTGAATGGGGTGATGGTACCGCCAGACCCCTATGATGCTCGCCAGATGGTGGAACATCTCGATCGCCATCCGGAAGAGGCTCACTCCCTGATTTGGACGCTGAACCTTGAGCAAAATACGATCTATGTTCTTGATCCCAAAGGCCCATTTGCTAATGATATTTATGAGATGTTTTTGTTGATGCTCAATGGGCAGCTTGAACCGAAAACCAGTGCTGAGTTTATTGAGCGAGTCAGTGTCCCTGGGCGACAAACTGACCGAACCGTAGAACTTTTTTCTGGGGAAGTGGTTCCGGTGCTGAATGTTCGTCATCCTCGGGGGATGTATGGCTGGAATGTGAATGCTTTGGTTGATGCTGCTTTAGCCACTGTCGATAATATAGAAGCGGTGGGGGTAGAAAATCTCCGGGAAGGGCTGAGTGCTTTTTTTAATCGGGTGTATTACGATTTGCATAATATTGGGCAAACTTCTCGCGATCGCGCTCTGAATTTTGCGGTTACCAATACGTTTCAGGCGGCGGCTACCTTTGCTCTTGCGATCGCCTCTGATCGACAACTGGATGCGATCGAAGTGGAAAAAAGCCCCTATTGTCGTCTGAATAGTGACTGCTGGGATGTGCTACTCACGTTCTTCGATCCGGAAGATGGGCGGCGATCGCGTCAGGTGTTTCGCTTCACCATTGATGTGGCGGATAGTATGCCGGTGACGGTGGGGAGTATCAAACGTTGGGCAATTCCGGGTAAAAAGCGAACCGAGGGCGATCGCGCTTCACTCTCCCACGAGTGATTTAAAATAGGGACGCACTCCCCCACTTCGCCGCCAAACAGTGGGGGAGCGTTCATGCCTTTAAAGGACGAAAACAGACTCAAATCTATCCGCCGTTGGACAATGGCGATTCTCGTGCCGAGACGCTTCGCGATCGCCTCAGTTCCCGAGAAGTTGAGCGACGTTACGCCGCCATGCTTACGTTCCCAGTTGCTGCTTCAGATCACGAATGGCTGCACTGGTATTCCTCTGATAAGCAATGACTAAACATTGAGCAACGAGATCGGCTGGGTTTACCGCCGGGAAATATTGGCTTTGGGATGTGATGCTGTATTCATTGCCCTGAAGTTGGTAAATCATCAGTTGCTGGTTCCGAAATAGCCAGACTTCTGGCACTTGATAGGGCAGATAATCCTGCACGTCTGAGTAGCTGGTGATGTCAATTTCTAACACCAAATCTGGCGGGGGGTCATTGCACCAATCAATCCGTTCCTTGCCGGAAATCGCTTGCCAATGGTCAATATAAAAACAATAATCCGGTTCAATTCCGCTTTCTTCTGGTCGTTGCATGGTCACAGGTGTAAAAGCATCGTATTCTCGCCCCTGATTATCCAGCAAGGTTGTAATGATGGCAGCAATCAAATGAGCATCACGACCATGCTTAGGTAAAGGCGACATCAACAATACTTCTCCAGAACGATATTTAAGCCGGGGAATGGAACCCTCTCCGCGCTGTTCACACAATGCTTGATATTCTTGCCAGGTGGCAGGCGATCGCATCACTGTTCCGGCCGAAAGATAAAGTTTTTGGGGTGAAACGATGGTCAACATTTCTTCACCTCTAGATTTTTGCCTGATCCGTATTGTACTCGCCCTATGACGGAGAAGGGGTTACGTCGCAGAATTCGCCAACAAGTTTTAGCCGGAGCGATACCGTTTTGAGAAGGGATCTTGAAAAGTTACTGGACATATTGGAAGCTATAGCGTTTCCAAATCATTGATGAACTCTCAGAGAAGTTTATCATAATACTTCAAGCTCCTTGTAACCCTTGTATACTGTTCCCTGTTCCCTATTACCTATTACCTGTTCCCTTTGCTTTCCCTTGTGGATTACAAAACTCAAATGGGAACGCTATATAGAACTCCCTCACCGTCCGCGCATCCACAGACAATAAACCACCGTCAGCAGCAACCACCCCGATACGCA
Organism: Spirulina subsalsa FACHB-351; assembly: GCF_026130165.1. Taxonomy (GTDB): domain Bacteria; phylum Cyanobacteriota; class Cyanobacteriia; order Cyanobacteriales; family Spirulinaceae; genus Spirulina_A; species Spirulina_A subsalsa_A. Next base: position 21,805 of record NZ_JAIHOM010000016.1, read on the forward strand.
GCCCAAACCCGCAAACATCACCGGAACACTCGGCACGGACTGCACCCGCACCTCAATCAACTGATTAATCTGAGGTTCCACAAAATTACTATAGGCGTTTTCTAAGGCTTCCCGTTGTTTGAATTTATTCTGAATTCCAAGATAAAAATCACACTTTTTTGTAGAGTTAACATTCATCTAAAACTTCCTCAAAGATGAGCTGAATCAGGCTTTTAGGCTTGATGTATTCACCTTAAAAAAGAAAAAATAGATATTAAATTAGCCACAAATAGAAAACAAATAGATTTTTCCTATTTCCCTTCAATTAAGAAACCCGGTTTCTTTTAATTTCTCCAGCAACCCATCAAAAATGACATCAGAAACCGGGTTTCTGGGGCATCTACAATCAGCCATAATCAATCAAGGCAACCTGACCCAAATCTGAGTTAAAATCAAAACAGTTTGAGCTATCTTGGAAAATGAGTAATCCAGAGCCGAAAAAGCAGTTTTTAGAAGACCTAGCCACCCAGTACAAGTTTTATGGCGATACACGGACGGCGTTTTTAGGTCGGTTTGCTCCCGAGAATGCGGATAAGGCTAATAATCAACTGCGACTAACTTGGCAAAAAGACCCGGTAACTCCGCAACAAAAAATCCAAGATGAATTAAAGAAGATTTATCCAGTCTTGCGGGAAAATGGCTGTGATATTCCAGAAACTCGGAGAGGCCGATATCCCAAGGGTGAAAGTCCTTGGGAACTGGGGTATAAGTGGTTATGGGAAGTTAAATTTCCAGAGTGGCAACAGGGAAAAACTGATATAGAGAAACCGACGGCGACTCTAAAACGTTGCATCCTAGGACTGATAGAGAAACCGACGGCGACTCTAAAACGTTGCATCCTAGGACTGAAGGGCAACTACCAAGAGGCGCAACAGAAACTCACGGAAATCACCCAAACGCTGCAAACTCGCCTCAAGGATAAAACGCTCTCTATTGCCAAGGTTGAGAAAGGCAGTATTATCCTGATTGTGGAGAGTTCCCAAACCGGGTATGAGCAGATTAAAACCCTGATTGGTCAAGAGATTGCAGGTTTTCCGGTGGAATATGCGATCGATGAATGGCAAGATATTTGCCGTCGGATGTTACTTGACCGGAAACCCTTAAGCAGCAATACGGTTTTAGGTCAGGTTTATGGCGATCGCAACTTAATCGATGATGATTTATTTGTCGATTTAGCCCTGGTGAAACCGAAACGCAGTCACAACGAAAAACACCCCCAAGATATTGACTCGGAAAAGGGTTCAGACTTCTTCACCCGTCAGGAAGAAACCATCGAGAAACGCTTTGCTTATCAGGAGTTTCTCGATGAAGTCATTAGCAAACGCACCGAGAAACAGATGGCTATTATTGGGGAACCGGGGGCGGGAAAAACGACGTTACTCCAGAAATTAGCCTTTTGGTTATTGCAAAAAACGGATGATTTGGTGGTTTGGGTGGATTTGGCAGAATTGGGGAGTCAACCCCTGGGAGAGTATTTAGAAGCCCAATGGCTCAAGGAGGCGTTAGGGCCATCCAGAGAGGGGATTAAGGGAGATTGGAAAAAGAAATTTGAGGGGGGTGCAGTGTGGTTGTTGTTGGATGGTTTGGATGAGATGAGCCAGAGTGACCTACAGGGGTTAAATTTCCGAGGGTGGGTGACAGATGCTCGGATAATTGTCACCTGTCGCTTGAATTTGTGGCAAGCCAACCCCAGCCAGTTACAGGGGTTTCAAACCTATCTCACCCAACCGTTTCAGGATGAACAAGTGCAGGAGTTTATCCGGCGGTGGTTTTCGGGGGAAGCGGAATCTTTGTGGTTACAGTTACAGGCGGCGGGGCAGGAACGGATTAAGGATTTATGCCGCAATCCTCTGCGGTTAACGTTGTTATGTGCGACTTGGAAGGTAGAGAATGCGCTACCGGACACGATGGCGGAGTTATATGCGGAGTTTGTCGAAGCGATCTATAGATGGAAGAAAAAAGAGTTTACTGTAACAAAAGAGGAAAAGAAACAGTTAAATACAGATTTGGGGGCGTTGGCGAAGGCATCATTAGATGCGGAAACAGGCCGCTTTCGGTTAACTCATCAGTTCGTATGTAAATACTTTGAAGAACTCGATGAAGATTCCTTAGTATTACGGTTGGGTTGGTTGAATGAGGTGGGGGTGGCGGCGGAAAATCGGCGGGAGAAGGTGTATGGGTTTTATCATGCGACGTTTCAGGAGTATTTTGCGGCGTTGGCGGTGGCGGATTGGGATTATTTTTTACCGAAGGATCATGTGGATCGTCCGGTGGAGGGGAAACGGTATCGGATTTTTGAGAAGCAATGGAAGCAGGTGATTTTGTTGTGGTTGGGGCGTGAGGATGTTAAGCCTGAGGAGAAAGAGGAGTTTATTCGGGCGTTAGTTGAGTTTAAGGATGGTGTTAAAGATTTTTATAAATATCAAGCCTATTTCTTGGCAGCGGCAACAATTAATGAGTTTAAGAACTTTTCCCTTGCGGCTGAGATTGTGCGGCAGGTGGTGAGGTGGGGGTTTGGTGATTTCAATATTGACAAACAGAAATGGCAAACATTTTTAGATCCAATTGAAGAGGGTGCGAAAACTGTTCTTGGTGAGACGATTCGGGAAACGGCGATTACTGCCTTAGTGGAAATCTTACGGGATGCTGGGGCTGATGATTACACCCGTAGCCAAGCAGCCGAGAGTTTAGGGGAAATCGACCCAGGCAACCCAGATGCAATCGCTGACTTGCTTCAAGTCATCCGCACCCCTGAGAATGAACATACCCTTTGTCAGGCAGCGTATACTTTAGGAGAAATTGATCCAGGAAATGCCCATGCAATCGCTGGCTTGCTTCAAGTTATCCGCACAACTGAGGATGAATTGACTCGTTGGGACGCAGCAGAGAGTTTAGAAGAAATTGGACAAGGAAATCCTGATGCCATCGATGGTTTTTTTGAAATTATCCGCACGGCTCAAGATGAATCTATCCGTTGGGTGGCGGCAGAGACCTTAGGGGAAATCGGACAAGGAAATCCCGATGTGATCACTGGCTTACTTGAAATTATTCGCACAACTGAGGATGAATGGATTCGTTGGAAAGCAGCAGAGAGTTTAGCGAAAATCGACCCAGGAAATCCGGATGCGATCGCTGGCTTTCTTCAAGTTATCCACACCACTGAGGATAGTTGGGCTTATTTGGCGACAGAGACCTTAGGGGAAATTGGACAAGGAAATCCCGATGTGATCGCTGGCTTGCTTCAAGCTATCCGCACCACTGAGAATGAATCTACCCGTTGGCGAATAGCATACAGTTTAGGAAAGATAGACCCAGGAAATCCGGATGCGATAACTGGCTTACTTCAAATTATCTGCACAACTGAGAATGAATCGACTCGTAACGTAGCGGCAATGAGTTTAATGCAAATCGGACAAGGAAATTCTGATGCAATCACTGGGTTGCTCGAAATTATCCACAACACTGAAGATGAACATACCCTTAGCCAGGCGGCAGAGAGTTTAGGAGAAATCGACCCAGGTAATCCCGATGCGATCACAGTGTTAGTCAAACTTATCACCACCACTCAGAATGAAAAAATCCGGTATCAGGCGGCAGAGAGTTTAGGGAAAATCGACCCAGGCAACCCAGAGGGGATCGCCGCATTAAAGGAAATTTTACGGGATGCTGGAGCTAATAATATTATCCGTCATCAAGCAGTCTTGAGTTTAGGGGAAATTGCCCCAGGGAACGAGCAGGTGATCTCCGCATTAGTGGCAATTTTACGGGATGCTGGGGTTGATCTTCCCACCCGTAGACAAGCAGCCCAGAGTTTAGGAAAAATCCTTACTACACGCAAGCACTATGCAGGGTTTGTTTCTGCTTTAAAAGACTGTCTCAGCAATGAAATTTACGAAAGCAACTTTGATCAATTCGATGAATGCTACACACTCATCTGGAACTGTGCCGAAAATCTGCCCTATCCTGACTTTTATCAAGCCTGGCACAATACCCCCACCACCCCCCACCCCGAAATCATCGACCAAACCCCCCATAACAGCCAAACAACCCCTGCCACCCCCTTCACCTGCGAATCCCTAAAACACCTGCCCATTTATTGCCTCAACGCCAAACCCCTCGCCACCGAAACCCGCGAAAGCGAAATCGCCCTCACCCTCAGCGAACTCATCTGGGACACCACCTGTCCCGACGAAGACCCCCCCGAACCCACAACCCCCGCCCAACTGCGCCGCGCCCTCAAACAACTGCAACGCCGCCAACTCCTCCCCCACCGCGCCCTCCTCCTCACCAACTGCGAACATCCCACCCCGGAACTCATCACCTTCTGTGAAAAATTCACCGACACCCTAGCCATAGCCCTCCTCACCCACCAACCCCTAGAACCCCCCTTAAAAGGCTTCCCCCCCAATCAATCCAACCTCTTATCTGCCATCAAAACCTGGCTAGAGGAGCTTTGAGAAACCGAGTTTCTAACCCCTTAATAAACTTCCTCATGGCTGCCGAAATCAACAAAAATAGCCTTGTTATCTTCGGTAAGATAAAATAATACTCTCACGTCGTAATCTACAGTGAAACTCCATAAATCCTTCAGCTTTCCTGATAGCTTATGGGTTCTTAATCTCGGATCGTAAGGGTCTGACGTAAATATTTCTAGTTTTTGCCAAAACTTTAACTCTAAATTTTCATTCCCTTTAATCCTTTTTTTAAAAGCCCGTTTAAAAGCTGAACTGAAACTGACTTCCACGATTATTCCTTAATCAGTTGTCTCAATTCGTCAATCTGGTTAGAAAACTTGAGGTTTCCTTGTTGTTGTTCTTTCTGGGCTGCTTGGAAATTCTCATAAATCTTATCGCGACGTTCTTCACGGAGATACTGCTGCAACAATGATTGAATTTCTTCTTTTTCATCGGTAGAAAGACTTTTAATTCCTTCAACTACATCATTAAATGTCATCATTGACGAAGCCTCACGGTACTAAATCACCTTTAATGATATTCTACTTCACCACTTAGCCGCACCCCCCACCACACCCCATCCTGGGACACCCCATGTCCCGACGAAGACTCCCCGGAACCCACAACCCCCGCCCAACTGCGCCGCGCCCTCAAACCACTGCAACGCCGCCAACTCCTCCCCCACCGCGCCCTCCTTCTCACAGACGGAGAACATCCCACCCCGGAACTCATCGCCTTCTGTGAAAAAGGGGGTCATTGCCGTTGCCTTCCTCACTGACGACCCCCTAGACGCGCCGTTAAAAGGCTTTACCCCCAATCAACCCAATCTGATATCCGCTATTGAAACCTGGTTAGAGAAGATTTGAGGATTTGCATTTTTTAGGTTAAAATATCCATAGTTTTATAGACAAAAGAAGATTGAAAATGGTTAACTCCTTTGAATTTAAAGCGCAAATTAAACAAGGTATGATAGAAATTCCGCCCGAATATCAACAAAATATTCAAGAAGGAAGTGACGTTAAAGTGATTATTTTTTCAGAAGAAACAGCCAAACCCAGATTAATGGATCAATTAGCAGAACAACCCATTAGTGTGAAAGGGTGGAGCAAACCCACAAGAGATGAAATTCACGAAAGAAAATCATGATTCATCAAACAATATTTATTGATTCTAATATCTGGTTATATCGTTTATTAGCGGATCAAGACCCAAATCCCCAGGAGGATGCTAGAAAACGCAAAATAGCCGTTTCATTAACCAACCTAAACAATATCGTAGTCAGTACACAGGTTATTAATGAGACTTGCTCGGTTTTAAGGAAAAAAGTTAATTTTCCTGAAACCCAAATTAGTCAACTGATTGAATAATTTGAACAACAATGTCAAGTGATAGATGTAACAACAGATATTCTGAAAAGAGCATCCCAATTGAGAATGAATTACCATCTATCTTTTTGGGATGGATTAATAGTGGCCAGTGCTTTATCTGGTAATGCAAACATTCTTTATTCAGAAGATATGCAAGATGGTTTAATGGTAGAGCATCAATTAACTATCATTAATCCTTTCAAAATCTAGTTTCTCAAAGTCGAATTAACATTTTTTGGCTCAATGCCCCCTGCACCCTCGCTACGCCGCCACCTCAAACCACTGCAACGCCTCCAACTCCTCCCCCACTGCGCCCTCCTCTTCACGGACTGCGAACATCCCACCCCGGAACTCATCACCTTCTGTTAAAAACTCACCAGGGTCATTGCCGTTGCCTTCCTCACCGACGAACCTCTAGAAGCGCCATTTTGAAACTGAAATTCAGCAAACCTTGAATCAACCCGATGCCATTTACCAAAGTCAGCGCGATATTAATGTTTTGCTATTTTATCGCACTATCAAAGCACAAAGATGGCTAGTTGCTGTTGCTCGGCGTTTAAATGGCGAGGGTTACTTGATTACAGCTTACCAAACTGATGCAATAAAAACCGGAGCGAAATTATGGCCCAAATAAAAGTATTTTACGAACCCGAAACCGAACTGTTAACCATTTTTTGGCAATCTCCCCGCCCCAATCAAATTGCGACCGAACTTGAAAACGACATCATCCTGTTTAAAGATGGAGATACCCATGAACCCATTGGCATCGAAATCTTGTCCTATCGTCCTGGCGATGACCGCATCAGTGGCATTTCCCTAGAACTCGGTCAACAAAATCTTGTTAATACCTGAAAAAAATCAACCGAACTCACATCCAAGCAAAAATCGCTTTCCTCACCCACGAACCCCTAGACGCGCCGTTAAAAGGCTTTACCCCCAATCAACCCAAAATGATATTCTACTTCACCACTTAGCGGCACCCCCACCACACCCCATCCTGGGACACCCTATGTCCCGACGAAGACTCCCCGGACACTAAAACCCCCGCCCAACTGCGCCGCCACCTGAAACAACTGCAACGCCGCCAACTCCTCCCCCACCGCGTCCTCCTTCTGACGGACTGCGAACATCCTCGCTTATGTTGCTAATACCATACAACAGGACGAAGACAGAGGTTAGAATTGAAAGGGACAAGAGCTAAATCCCAGATAGGGTTTAGGATCTAGCTCCTGCAACCTTTACTGATAGGCTTCCATCCCCACACAGGAACAGACTAAATTGCGATCGCCAAAAGCATTATCAATCCGTCCGACAGGAGGCCAATACTTAAAGGACTTTAACCAAGGAGCCGGGTAGGCCGCCGCTTCCCGGGTGTAGGGGTGATTCCACTCGCCACAGATCAGGGATTCTGCGGTGTGGGGGGCATTCTTCAACACATTATCAGCCCCGTCTACCTTGCCCTCTTCAATGGCGATCGCCTCCTCATAAATAGCTAACATAGCATCACAGAACCGATCCAACTCCGCCAAAGACTCACTTTCCGTCGGTTCCACCATCATAGTCCCAATGACCGGCCAGGACATAGTAGGGGCATGGAATCCGTAGTCCATCAGGCGTTTAGCCACATCATCCACTTCCACCCCAGCCCGCTTTTTCAAAGGTCGCAAATCAATAATACATTCATGAGCCACTAGCCCCGACTGCCCTTGATAGAGAATGGGATAAGCTCCCTCTAAACGTTTGGCCATATAGTTCGCGCTCAGGATAGCCGCCTTCGTTGCCTCTGTTAAGCCTTGAGCGCCCATCATGGCAATATACATCCAAGAAATGACCAAAATACTGGCACTGCCCCAAGGAGCGGCGGAAATCGCCCCAATTCCCTGACTATGACCTAAATCCACCACACAATGATTGGGTAGGAAAGGAACTAAATGAGCCGCCACCCCAATGGGACCCATCCCCGGCCCACCGCCCCCGTGGGGAATACAGAAGGTTTTATGTAGATTCAGGTGACACACATCAGCCCCCATATCGCCCGGACGACATAGCCCCACTTGGGCGTTCATATTCGCCCCATCCATATAAACCTGTCCCCCATAGTGATGGATGAGGGCGCAAACTTCCTGAATCGTCTCCTCAAACACCCCATGAGTGGAGGGATAGGTAATCATCAAGGCCGCCAAAGCCTCTTGATGTTTTTCCGCCTTTTGTTTTAAATCCGCCAGATCAATATTGCCGTTTTCGTCACACTTCACGGCCACCACCTTCATCCCACACATCACCGCACTGGCGGGGTTTGTGCCGTGGGCAGATTCGGGGATTAAGCAGATATTTCGTTCCCCTTCCCCCCGATGGTGATGATAGGCGCGAATGACTTGTAAGCCCGCATATTCCCCTTGGGATCCGGCATTGGGCTGTAAGGAGATGCCTGCAAAGCCCGTAATTTCGCCCAGCCAGGCCTCTAACTGTTTAAAGAGGGTTTGATAGCCTTGGGTCTGTTCCGGGGGCGCGAAGGGGTGAATTTTGCCCAACTCTGGCCAGGTGACGGGGAACATCTCGGCCGTGGCGTTGAGTTTCATGGTACAAGACCCCAGGGGAATCATGGAGGTGGTGAGGGAGAGGTCTTTACTTTCGAGTTGGTGGAGGTAGCGCAACAGTTCGGTTTCGGAACGGTGGGTGTTGAATACCCCATCCGTGAGATAGGGGCTGGTGCGGGTGAGATGGGGGGGAAGGGTGAAGGGCTGGGGCTGTTCAGCTTTTAGCTCTTCGACGGTAAAGGGTAGGCTTTCCCGGTGGGCGAAGAGGTGCCAGAGGTCGAGAACGTCTTGCAGGGTGTGGGTTTCATCAAAGGCAATGCAGACATAGCCCGGTTCTAATAGACGGAGATTAATGCCTTGGTGGGCGGCTTCCTTGACTAAGGCCTGGGCCCCTTGAGCGCCGACTCCGACGCAGATGGTATCAAAAACGGGTAGGTTTTCGACGGTGTAGTTGAGGTGTTTTAGCCCTTGGGCAAAGAGGACGGCGAGATCATGGATGTTTTGCGCGATCGCCTTTAAGCCACTAGCCCCATGATAAACCCCATACATCGAGGCAATCACCGCTAATAACACTTGGGCGGTGCAAATATTACTGGTGGCCTTATCCCGGCGGATATGTTGTTCCCGAGTTTGTAAGGCCAATCTTAGGGCGGGTTTTCCTTGGGCATCTTTAGACACCCCCACAATACGCCCCGGCATTTGCCGTTTATAGGCTTCCTTGGTGGCGAAATAGGCCGCGTGGGGTCCCCCAAAGCCTAGGGGAACACCAAAGCGTTGGGTACTGCCTACGGCAATATCTGCCCCTAATTCACCGGGGGGCGTGAGGAGGGTTAAGCTGAGGGGATCGGCGGCCATAGTGACCAATGCCCCAATGTCATGGGCGTTTTCAATAAAGGTGCGATAATCATAGACGGCCCCATCGCTGGCGGGGTATTGGAGGAGAACACCAAAAACGGGGGTTTCGGTAAAGTCGAAGGTGTGATGATCTCCCACGACAATTTCTAAGCCCAAAGGTTCTGCCCGTGTGACCACCACATCAATGGTTTGGGGGTGGCAAGCGTTGGAGACAAAGAAGGTCTGGGATTTATTTTTACACAGCCCATAACTCATGGTCATGGCTTCGGCGGCCGCGGTGCCTTCATCAAGGAGGGAGGCGTTAGCGATTTCTAGCCCCGTCAGTTCAATGATCATGGTTTGGTAGTTGAGGAGGGCTTCCAAACGACCTTGAGCGATTTCCGCTTGATAGGGGGTGTAAGCGGTGTACCAGCCCGGATTTTCTAGAATATTGCGCTGAATGACGGGGGGAGTGATACAGTCGGAATAGCCCATGCCGAGGAAGGAACGGGCGATTTGGTTTTGAGTGGCGATCGCCTTTAAACTCTGGAGTGCTTCATATTCCGTTTGGGCAGCGGGGAGATTTAAACGAGAATTTAAACGAATGCCACGAGGCACTGCATCATCAATCAGTTGATCTAGGCTGCTATAGCCTAAAACCCTTAGCATAGTCTCCACATCCGCCCCCCGAAGACCAATATGACGCTTCACAAAGCGATCGCCTTGATGCGCTGTTTCGGCGCTCGATGGGGTGGTTTCGGCTAATAACAGCGCCGTAGATTGGGCGTTGGGCAGTGTCCGATCTAGATTCAGCATTCTTGACTTAAAAGTAAAGATAGAAAGTTAAATATTGTACAGTAATCCACTCGCTCAGATGGTGGGCAAGTTTTCCCCCTACTATAGCTTGTCTCTTCGAGAGGGGGGATAGTGGAGTTAATGATAGAGCATCGGAAAGGGGCTGAAACCTTAGTTTTCCAACCTTGAGGGGAAACATTCATGACAACTGAGGACTCATTAGCAAGACCTGAATGTTTATGATTTGAGCTGCTTTAGAACAGTTGAAGGGAATACTGTAGATTATTAGACTGGAATTCCTGCCATAGCTCCCATGCCTGATGAACAACGTGCCGACTACGATTCTCCTTGGAAAGAAGCCATTTCCCTCTACTTTCCTGCCTTTCTAGAATTCTTTTTCCCTCACGTCTATCAAAGTATTGACTGGAGCAAAAACTACGAATTTTTAGACAAAGAATTCCAACAAATTATTCGAGACACCGAAACCGGACGGAGAGATGCCGATAAACTGGTTAAAGTTTGGCTCAAAAATGGTCAAGAAATGTGGATTCTAATTCACATTGAGATTCAAAGTCAAGTTCAAGCTTTATTTGGCGAACGTATCTACATTTACAACAGTCGGATTTACGATGTATATCGCCGTCCTGTGTTAAGTTTAGCCCTGTTAGCTGATGAGCAAGAAAGCTGGCGACCTAACAGCTACAGCTACGAAATCCTAGGGGGTAGAATGACCTTAGAATTTCCCATGGTTAAACTCTTAGACTATGCCACAGAAAGCTTAGAGTCCAGCGTAAATCCCTTTGGGGTGATAGTCCTAGCGCACCGAGAAACCCAAAAAAGTAGTAAAGACCCCCATCGTCGATATAGAGAGAAATTGAGAATAGCCAAAAGTTTATATCAACGAGGTTATGAGAGAGCGGATATACTAGAATTATTCAGACTGATTGACTGGATGATGAGGTTGCCGGAGTCGTTTCAGTCGGGATTTCAAAGAGAAATAGTTCGTTTTGAGGAGGAAAGTCAAATGCCGTATATCACCAGTATTGAACGTTTTGCCCGTGAAGAGGGATTACAACAAGGATTACAACAAGGATTACAACAAGGATTAACACAAGGAATTGAGCAAGGGATTCTCCAAAAGAGTCGAGAAGACATTCTAGAGGTGCTAGAAGTGCGTTTTAGCTCGACCCGTGAAACAATCGTTGAGTTACTCAATCAAATTGAAGAGAAAACTGTCCTGTCCTCTCTCCTTCGGCAATCGATTACAGTGGATTCTCTCGACACATTTGAGGGAATTGTTATGGAACAGGTGTCCGATTGAACCTACTTGTTATCTGCCAACTTGGAGGTAGTAGAGGGAATACTGTAGATTATTAGACTGGAATTCCTGCCATAACTCCCATGCCTGATGAACAACGTGCCGACTACGATTCTCCTTGGAAAGAAGCCATTTCCCTCTACTTTCCTGCCTTTCTAGAATTCTTTTTCCCTCACGTCTATCAAAGTATTGACTGGAGCAAAAACTACGAATTTTTAGACAAAGAATTCCAACAAATTATTCGAGATACCGAAACCGGATGTAGAGATACTGACTGTTCCATCTGGTTGAAACTGAAACCACAAGGGATCGGAAAGACCATTCCCAAAATGACCCCCAATTTCTGACCAATGAAACCCATAAAAAAGGGCTGAATTTTCTCCTTTAGGTTGGACAAATTTCCCGGCGTACAGTCCCGAAATTAACACTTTTGCCTTGGTTGTAAACGGTGGAAACTCTTGACAATCAAGAGAAACTGGTTCAGATACATGATAATAAGTTCCCGTGACACATTGACTCGGATCGGCCTCATACCGTTGGGCAGAACAATCTTTAGCTTGCGCCGAAAAAATCAGATAAAGTCGTTTAAAGTGACCGTTTTTATGCCAAAATACCTGGGGAACTTCCATTTGATAAAATTCTGGTGATTCTATTAAAATGTGGGGCTGATTGTCCCACTGTTCTAGGTGATCGGAAACACAATAAACGACCATCCCTCCTCGATCAAGTGGCGCAGATTGTGACCGAGTACAAATAAAGGCATAATAGCGTTGATCTTCTCCTTGGATGACATAGGGATCTCGCCAGGCCACACCGTCTAAACCTGCGGCTGTGCCGGGATTGGCCAGGATGGGATTATGGGGGAAACGTTGCCAGTGGCGCAGATCTTCTGAGGTGGCTAAACCAATGTGTTGGGGGCGTTGCCACTCGTGGGCTGTCCACTGGGGGGCATCTTGACGACGGCGACCTGTATAAAAAAGATAGTATTTTTGATCTTGTTGGATAATGCTACCGCTCCAGATGGCTAAATCATCCCAAGTGCCGGGTTTTCCGGGGGAAAAAGCGGGTTGAGGATGGGGGATGGTTTGCCATCCCCAAGGGGTGAGTTGACTATGGCCGAGGACGGCCTGATTATGTCTGCGTTCTGGGTTATAGTGGCACTGGCTGGGGGAGGCTTGTAAGTAGAATAGATGCAGGGTGGAGTCTTGCCAAGTGAACCAGAAGTCCCAGATATATTGGTTTAAGGGGAACCACGGCATAGGGTGTTTGAGGTTAGTTAACGATTTTGTGTTTGTCGGACTTGTTGGGCATAGTCAGCAGGACGAAGTTTCCGCCATCGGTTTAATAGGGTACGGCTGAGGGGCAGGGGAAGGTAAGATAAAAGAATAGCAAGGGTTGCTTTACGAGAGCCTCTGGTGTACTGACTGGACTGTTGAATGAGGTTTCGACCTTGGCTGTTGTGTCCGGCTTCAATGAGGCGCAATCCTAACATGAGTTGGCTTTCTGCGAGACGCGATCGCCTATTTTTTTCCAAAGACTCCCCATCAAACTGGAAATACTCTAAATAAGCCACTTTATCGGCAAGGTAGCGAATATCCCGTTGTAGGCCTTGTTGTTCGCCGTGGAAACGGTATTCCATGAGTAATTCGGGTAAGTAGTAGGCGACTTTTCCGGCTAAGGCTAACCGTACAAATAGGTCGTTATCTTCACAGTTTTGTAGGTTCGGTCGCATAAAATCAACGGTTTTCAAGGCGGAATACCGAAATAAGGTCGCCCCGACTTGAAAACTTTGTTGAACAAAGACTACTTCTAGGAGATTGTCTACAATCCCGGAGGGTAATTGATGTCGTCCCCAGCGTTGGGAATTGGCTTTAGTGGCTTCAGGATTCCGTTGATTTTGTTCATCAATTAACCAGTGATCGGTTCCGACAAAATCTACTTTAGGATGTTGATCTAAAATGGCGCTGGTTTGGCGTAAAAAGTCGGGAGTGAGTCGATCATCATCGTCAAATTTAATAAAATACTCCCCGGTTGCGGCTTCATAACCGGATCTCATGTTATTGCTTTTGCCGATGTTGGTTTCATGGCGAATGTAGCGAATTCGGGGATCTTGGTATTCTGCCATCATTTGAGGGGTGCCATCGGTTGAACCATCATCACAGACTACTAACTCCCAATCGGTATAGGTTTGAGCTAGAACACTGGCGATCGCAATACTTAGAAAATGTTGACGGTTGTAGGTGGGGACGCAAACGGTAACTTTTGGCATAATTTGTCAGTGGAAGGAGAGGGACTGGAAGATAGCATAGACTAGGATAGGCAAGGAATCCCAAGGACAGAAGGTTGAATCATGAAAATCTTAATGCTATCGGCGACCTTTCCCTATCCTCCCACAAGGGGAGGGACTCAAGTCCGCACGTTTAATTTACTCAATTATTTGCGCGATCGCCACTCTATCACTCTTGTCACCCAAAACACTCCCGATGTCACCCCCTCAGAAATAGAAGTGTTGCGGGAAAAGGTCGCCCAATTGCAGGTATTCCCCCGTCTGGCTCCTGATGCAGCGACAGGGGGCCTCTGGGGCAAAATCCAGCGCTTTACGCAGTTTTGGCGGGAAGGCACTCCCCCCAGTGTTTTAGCGGTGTTTTCGCCCCTGATGCAAGCTTGGATCACTGAACGGGTAGAACAGGGATTGTTTGACGTGATTACTTGTGAACATAGCGTTAACGAGATTTTTGTTCAACCCCAATGGAAAAATCAGGTCAGGACTGTGGTGAATATTCACAGTTCTGTTTATGCGACTTGCCAGCAACAACTAAACACCCAGACGGCCGATAATCCTCTGCGCGATCGCCTTAATCTGCCCCTGCTCAAAAAGTACGAACAAAAATACTGCCACAAATTCTCCCATCTTGTGGCCACCACCCCGGAAGATCAAGCGTCCTTACAGCAACTGAGTCCCTCCTCTTCAATTAGCGTCATTCCCAACGGTGTAGACTTAGAACTGTTTCCCCCTCGCAGCCAAGATCCCGGAGGACAGAAATTAGTCTTTATTGGGGCAATGGATAACACCCCCAACATTGACGCAGTATGCTTTTTCAGTCGGGAAATTTTCCCACAATTGAGGCAAAAATATCCCGAAATTACCCTAGATTTAGTGGGCGCTCGTCCTGTGTCATCAGTGCAGGAATTGAGTCGGATTCCGGGGGTTAATGTAACCGGAAAAGTGCCGTCTATGGTGGATTATTTGCATCAAGCTACGATTTGTGTAGTCCCTATGCGGACGGGATTTGGGATAAAAAACAAAACCCTCGAAGCGATGGCCGCCGGAATTCCTGTGGTAGGGAGCGATCGCGGTCTAGAAGGATTAAGGGTGGATGAAACAGGAGTTCCCCTCGCTGCCTTACGAGCAAATACCATTCCCGAATATATCAGCGCGGTGGATCGTCTTTTACAAGATGCCACCTTACGAGCAGAAATTTCCCAAAATGCCCGCCAATTAATTGAGGAAAATTACACTTGGGAAGAGGCAGGACGGCGTTATGAGCAGGTTTTACTAGGGAATAGGTAATAGGTAATAGGGAATAGGGAATAGGGAATAGGTAATAGGGAATAGGGAATAGGAAATCGGAAATAATTATCAATTGTCAATTGTCAATTATCAATTCCCCACTCCCCTGCTCCCCTGCCCCCCCTCTCCCCTGCTCCCCCGCTCCCGACTCCCGATTGGGCGCTAAAGCGCAACTACGAACCTGATTCCCGAAGTTATTCAGCAAGCCCTATAATAGGACTTCCTCCAGCACCCTCGCCCACCCTTCGGGGGCTGGACAGGGGGCAACTCGCCACCCCCGGCCCGCTAAACCGGGATGAATGCCCTTGACACTAGGGAGAATAATGGGGAGGTCTACCGCTTCTAGCATGGGTAGGTCATTAGGACTATTCCCTAAACCAATGGTTAAAAGCCGATCAGAGGTTTGATAAATTTTTACGAGGGCTTGAACAGCTTTGCCTTTGCCAGCTTGAGGACTGATTAAATGGGAAAAGCGATCGCCGACCACCACCTGCCAACCTAACTCCTCTGCCGCCCCTTCAAGAGTTTGAGGACTGAGGCCTTTCGGGGTAACAAACGGTTCGGTAAAGTCCCGTTGTTTGGCTTCTGCGGCATCTTGGGGGGCTAATCCGGTTAACTGTTGAATCTGAGCCACAGTTAAATCCCCAAAACCTTGTAAGGGAAGACCTAACACTTGTTCTAATTGGCGCAAAGCTTGGCGGGTGGTGGCATAATCTCCCCCCAAGCGCACTAGAGTATAATCTCCCCAAGTTTCTCCCGCTACCGGAAACCTTGGGTCGCCTTGGGGGATAAAGATTCCACTGCCATTTTCCACCACAAAGGGATCCCTTAAGCCCACAGCAGCCCGGAGTCCAGCCACCTCTGCCCGGGTTTTGCTGGTCACGGGGATGACGGGAATCTGTTGGGTTTGTAGACGGGCTAACAGGGGTAAAGCCGCATCATAGCGATAGTCTTCTGAGCCTAAAAGGGTGCCATCAAGGTCGGTAAAGAGTAGGATGGAAGTCTGAGCCGTCATGGATTTTTAAGTGAACAATGGAGCGCGATCGCATTTTAGCCTGGTTAGCCGATCAGGTTCCCCCCGCCCGTCTACGTCATATTTTAGGGGTAGAACAACTCGCCCAGGACCTAGCCGCCCACTATCAGCTAAATGTTATACAAGCCCAGAAAGCGGGTTTGATGCACGATCTCGCCAAATATTTTTCTCCAAGTCGTTTATTGGCGATCGCCCAACAAGCAGGCATCGAAATTGACGACATCTGCCACACCACCCCCCACCTTCTCCATGCCGAGGTGAGCGCCATTATCGCCCGGGATGAATTCGGCGAAACGGATCCCGAAGTGCTGAATGCCATTCGCCATCATACCCTAGGGCAACCGGACATGAGTCCTCTGTCCTGTATTCTATTCATTGCCGATGCCTTAGAACCGAATCGTGGCAACAGTGAGGAATTAGTCAAACTGCGCCACACCATGAAAGAGGATCTCTATGGCACAGTCTGGAAAACCAGCGACTATGGGCTGCAATACCTCTTAAACAAGCGCTGTATTATTCACCCTCGCACCATTTTGACTCGGAACTGGGCCATGCAGCAGTCGCTCAAATCCCACAGAGTCCAACAGAAAGACTCCCATTAGACCCGATGCGGAACGCTATTAACGGCGGGAGTGTCAAGAAAAAACACAGAATTCTCCGCTCAGACCGCCTCGACTTCGTTATGATCAACATGATCGACTAGAAACCTATTCACACTGATTTCTGAATGAACTGAATGCTTCCTACCAATCGACCCCTAACCCATCCCAGCAACCTGATGACGGCCGAAGTTCTCTCCCTAGAGGACCCCACCCAGCGCTTAGTCACCACCATTGTCCAAGCAGCCGACGATCGCAAAGCGGCGGATATTCTCGCCCTCAAAGTGACAGAAGTTTCCTTCTTGGCGGATTATTTTATCTTAGCCAGTGGCTTCTCGCGGACACAAGTGCGGGCGATCGCCGATTCCATTGAGGAAAAAGTCGCAACCACTTGGCACCGTCATCCCACACAAGTGGAGGGGAAAGGGGAAAACAACTGGATTGTTCTCGATTATGGTGAAGTCATTGCCCATATTATGCTCCCCACCGAACGAGAGTTTTATAATTTAGAAGCATTTTGGGGTCACGCCGTTCGCGTTGATCTCCCCCCAGAACTGTTCTAACTTACCTGTCACACCATGCCAGAGTCCCCAACTTCCTTCTGTCCTGTCCCGGAAGATCAACAGCCCTTAAATGAATATGAACAACTCAAAAGTTCTTGGTTGTTCAATTGGACAACCCAACCCCTTGGGCAGTATAGCCGGAAACTGGTATGGGTGTGGGTGTGGGGCTGGGTGATCTCCGGCCCGATTGCCGCCGCTAGCTTTCCCCCCAGCAAACTCCCCGTAAAATTTGCCCTAGCGGGGAGTGGCGGGGCATTATTTTTTGTTCTGTTAGTCCTCATGCGTCTCTGGTTAGGCTGGTGGTATGTCAAAGACCGCCTAAATCAGGACACTGTATCCTATGAAGAATCAGGATGGTACGATGGACAGGTCTGGGATAAGCCCCCAGAAGTGCAAATGCGCGATCGCCTCGTGGTATCGTACCAAATAAAACCAATTCTGAACCGACTGCACAAAACCCTCCTAATCCTAGCTGGATTAGTGGTGAGTGGTAGTTTAATCTGGCTTATTATTTAACCTCATCCCACAGAAAAAAGACCCATGACTAGGGGAATCCGAACCCATACCCCAGAACTTGAAATCCACCTCTTGCGCGAAGGGATTATTGAGTCTATTCACAAAGTAGCCGCCGTCGTCTGTGATAATCGCGGCCGTGTATTATCAATGGCTGGCACCTCCGAAACCACCGCCTTTATCCGTTCCGCCCTCAAACCCTTTCAAGCCCTCGCCGTTACCTCCACCGGGGTGATTGAACAATTCGGCCTCAATGACCGGGATTTAGCCATTATTTGCAGTTCCCATTGTGGCACCGTGGAACAAGCACGCCAAGTCTTTAACATCCTCTGGCACTGTGATGTAGAAGCCGATGCCCTTCAGTGTCCTGTTCCCGAAGGCAAAGACAGCGCCCTGCAACACAATTGCTCCGGCAAACACGCGGGAATGCTAGCCGTCTGTAGACAGCGTAATTTTCCCATTGAGAACTATCTCCATCGTTCTAATCCCGTCCAGAAGTTGATTATTGATAAAGTCGGCGAACTCTTGGGGATGCCAGGAGAAGAATTTGTGCGCGCCCGGGATGACTGCGGAGCCCCGACTTACTCTATGCAGTTAGGACAAATGGCCAGCCTCTACGCTATCCTAGCCTCTGGGGATAATGTAGACCTAGAGCGCATTGTCCGCGCCATGACCCACCACCCCGGTATGGTGGCCGGAGATGGGGCTTTTGATACCGAGTTAATGCGCCTCACGGAAGGGGAATTAGTGAGCAAATCAGGAGCCGAAGGCGTGCAATGTATAGGGCGAGTGGGAGAAGGCTTAGGTTTAGCCATTAAAGCCCGAGACGGCGCAAAACGGGCTAAATACGCGGCCGCTATTCATCTGTTATTACAGTTAGGTTGGATTCGTCCCTCGGTGGCGGAAACTTTAGCGGATCAGTTTATGAAGTTTGACGATTATAAGCGCCTCGAAGTGATTGGCGAGGTGGTCATGCTTTAAACAGATTAACGGTCAATTATTAAGTCCCAATTATCAATTGTCAACAGTCTACTCATAACGAACAATTCCATGACCGTGACCAATTTTCAAGTGTGCGATCGCGATCTTGATCTCGACACCCTACACCGTTACCAAAACGCTGAAACCCTTGCCATAGATACCGAAACAATGGGTCTAGTCTTAGGGCGCGATCGCCTTTGTCTCGTCCAAATTTGTGACCCCCAAGGCTTCGTTACCGCCATCCGTATAGAACAAGGGCAAATTGAAGCCCCCCACCTCAAAACCCTAATGGAAGACCCCAAAATCACCAAAATCTTCCACTATGCCCGCTTTGACATTGCCCAGTTAAAATACACCTTCGGCATCCTCACCCAGCCCATTTTCTGCACCAAAATCGCCAGCAAACTCGCCCGAACTTACACCTCCAGTCACGGCCTCAAAGCACTGGTACAAGAACTCGAAAAGATAGAACTCGACAAAAGTTCCCAGAGTTCCGACTGGGGAAACCCCGATAATTTATCCCCCGAACAACTTAGCTACGCCGCCAATGACGTGCGTTATCTCATTTCCTTACGTCAGAAACTCCTGCAAATGTTAGAACGAGAAGGCCGCCTAGAATTGGTCTATCGTTGTTTTGACTGTTTACCCGTGCTAACCGATCTCGATATTCTCCAGTTTCAAGACATTTTTGAGCATAAATAATGCCGGGTGTTCTAGTTTATTTTTTGACCTGTTGAAAGAGATGGAATCCCCGTCCGTTTACGGCGGGGCAGATGTCAAGTATGCCTTTTTTTGAACAATCATCCCGGATAACAGGATTAATTCTGCTCAATCCCAATCCGCTTCGGTTATTTCTCCTACGTTGCGATCGCGCAAACGAATCCCCCTGTTCCCTGTTCCCAGATCCAGTGTTCCCTAGCCCCACGAGTAGAGTTATATGCCTAACGGCACGCTTCGCGTACAGCAAGCCCTATCCATGGATAGAGACACCCCCAGTCTCCCTCCGCCCCCACTCAAAAATTTTTTCCTTCCCCCCTTGACGATTTTGTAACACACTTGTAGTATGTTGATTAAGGGGCAAAAAAACGTCTGAACCCTTTCATAAGCCTTTATTCATATTGCTCCAGAATTAATAACGGGATGTAGCGTAGTTTGGTAGCGCGCCTGCTTTGGGAGCAGGATGTCGTAGGTTCAAATCCTGCCATCCCGATTCCGCCCTGACCATTTCACGGGGGAAAAATCCGATGATTTAGAGGACATTACCAATGCTGAAGCATTGAGCATGAAGCAATTTATTGATCAATACGAGATGATTTTGGGCGCTTTAACCTGTGGCTATGAACGAATTATAAAGGAGTTTACAATAGCCAAACATCAGGTTAAAGAACGCCTCGATAAATTGATTTTAGAAGTCTTAGGTCAAGGGGGAGAAGCGGAGAACTATAAGTCGATTTCTGACAGCTTTTTAGAACGAGAAGGGGTAGAACTGATTGACCCGATCAACTTATTACAAGAAATTCAAACCCGACAAAGCTTTGTCCAAGACTTTAAATCTAATATTGACCGAGTTTTGTCGATTAGCAATGCTCGCACTATGATTGAAGTTGAGGATTAATTCTCGTTCGATACCGAATTAACTGATGTGCGATAAACAATGCTGGTCTCTTGAAAACTTCTGAATTTATGGAACGAGCTAATGGGAAACCAGGCTCAATCCTCTGTTACAGGATCGCCTTAAAGTTTAAAGCTTAACGTTTAACCTTTAACACTTAAGTCTCAATCCTCAATGATTAAAGCTTTAACTCTTAGCTGTTAATCTTTAACCTTCGATTAAATCCAAGATGATTGGTTTTAAGGTTCCATAATACCTAGAAGTTCCCACTTGGCTGAGAGGTCAGCATTTTTATCAAAAATAGCGAACAGGTTAAGTAAACCGCCGCTTAAAGCGGGGATCTACATAATGTTTCTTGCGGCGATTGCAAGGACGACAGAGGGCTTGCAGATTGCTCAGGTCATTTGTTCCCCCCTTCGCCAGAGGAATAATATGATCCACCTCTAAATTCTGAGTGCTGCCACAACTCCGACAGCATCCACCATCACGATTTAATACAAACTGTCTGACCTCCGGAGGCATTTTGATGCGGGGGCTTTTTTCCATTTTTGCATTAAGAATTAACTAATTTTAAGTTCTCTATCAATTGATCAACTTTTCTAAAGTTTTCTTACAAGAAATGACCTCAACAATCCATTTTCTCATGGGGAGAGAGTATTCCTTGAGGACACCAGACCACTCCTAGCTTATTATCTCTTGTTAAGTCGTAGCATAGACTACAAAATCTTATTTTACCTCGTCTTAATATTAACCCCTTGACTATGTTGTTGGGTACTCCAGTGAACAAGGACAACAGCATTCGTTAACAAGCTCAAAAGAGGAGCCTATGGACAAGCAATTTGGTAGACGGAAATTTTTAATCTACGGCTCGGCAGCCCTAGGAACAAGCATTTTGTTAAAGGCTTGTGGAAGCACTCCCACAACGGGAGACACGACTACAGAAGGATCTGCATCTAACCAAGTCGCCGCTAGTGGAGACACGATTAAGGTAGGAATTTTGCACTCCCTCAGCGGCACAATGGCCATTAGTGAAACAACCGTAGTAGATGCGGAAAAACTAGCCATTAAAGAAATTAATGAAGCTGGGGGCGTTTTAGGCAAGCAAATCGAAGCGGTAATTGAAGATGGAGCTTCAGATTGGCCAACTTTTGCCGAAAAAGCGGGTAAACTGATTGATCAAGACAAAGTTGTAACGGTATTTGGTTGTTGGACTTCTGCCAGTCGGAAGGCTGTTTTAGATGTCTTTGAGTCCAAAAACCATATGTTATGGTATCCCGTCCAATATGAAGGACAGGAATGCTCTAGAAACATCTTCTATACCGGGGCAGCCCCCAACCAACAGATTGAGCCTGCTGTTACTTGGTTGTTGGAAAATAAGGGCAACAAGTTTTTTTTAGTTGGTTCAGACTATGTGTTCCCTCGCACGGCTAACACTATCATTAAGGAACAGTTGAAAGCCAAGGGCGGGGAAACGGTTGGTGAGGATTATTTACCTTTAGGTAACACGGAAGTTACCCCAATTATTACCAAAATTCAGGCGGCTTTACCCGATGGTGGGGTAATCTTTAATACGCTCAATGGTGATAGTAATGTGGCTTTCTTCAAACAGTTACAAGGGGCGGGATTAACCCCGGATAAATATCCGGTAATGTCCGTCAGTGTGGCTGAGGAAGAAGTACAGCAAATTGGGGCGGAATTTTTAAAAGGTCATTATGCCTGTTGGAACTACTTCCAAACTGTTGAAACACCGGAAAATCAGGCGTTTGTGGAAGCCTTTAAAGCTGAATATGGTCAAAATCGGGTGACGAATGACCCCATGGAGGCGGCCTATATTATGGTGTACCTGTGGAAACAGGCCGTGGAAAAAGCGGGAACGGCGGATGATCTCGATAAAGTCCGTATGGCGGCCATTGGTCAGGAATTTGATGCACCAGAGGGCAAAGTGACGATGAATGTTAATCATCACATCTCAAAAACGGTGCGGGTGGGTCAAGTTCGCGAAGATGGTCTATTTGATATTGTCTGGTCAACGGAGGGCCCGATTGACCCCTTACCTTGGAATCAATTCGTACCGGATACCAAGGGATATGGTTGTGATTGGACTGACCCCAATAAGGGCGGCCGTTACAAGATTTAAGATTTGGTTTGAGTAGAAAGAAGGGGGAATTGTGGTTATCCTTCTTTCTCAGTTGATTGTGTTGGGTTGCGCTGGCGCTTCACCTAACCGACGGGTGTTTTCCGGGGGGGTGTTGGGTTGCGCTGACGCTTCACCCAACCTACGGGCGTTTTCCGGGGAGGGTGTTGGGTTATGCTGGCGCTTCACCCAACCTACGGGTGTTTTCCGGGAGGGTGTTGGGTTACGCTGGCGCTTCACCCAACCTACGGGCGTTTTCCGGGAGGGTGTTGGGTTACGCTGGCGCTTCACCCAACCTACGGGCGTTTTCCGGGAGGGTGTTGGGTTATGCTGGCGCTTCACCCAACCTACGGGCGTTTTCCGGGAGGGTGTTGGGTTACGCTGGCGCTTCACCTAACCGACGGGTGTTTTCCGGGGGGGTGTTGGGTTACGCTGGCGCTTCACCTAACCTACGGGTGTTTTCCGGGAGGGTGTTGGGTTACGCTGGCGCTTCACCCAACCTACGGGTGTTTTCCGGGAGGGTGTTGGGTTACGCTGGCGCTTCACCTAACCTACGGGGTGCTAGGGTGTTGGGTTATGCTGGCGCTTCACCCAACCTGCGGGGTTCTGGTTGTTGGTTGTTTTGAGATTTTTTGCATGGTTTTACAACTCATACAAGGTTTATTTAATGGCCTCAGTATTGGGTCGGTTTTGTTGGTGGTTGCTCTCGGTCTAGCCATTGTGTTTGGTCTGATGGGGGTGATTAATTTGGCTCATGGGGAGTTAATGATGCTCGGAGCCTATACCACTTTTGTGGTGCAAAATACCTTTAGACCTTTGGGAGAGCCTGTTTTTAGTTTTTATATTTTTGCCGCGTTACCGATGGCTTTTTTGGTGGCGGCCTTGGTGGGGTTAGCTTTGGAACGGGGGGTGATTCGTTTTCTCTACGGAAGACCGCTCGAAACTCTGCTGGCCACTTGGGGGGTGAGTCTGATTTTGCGCCAATTTGTACGAAGTGTAAATGGGTCGTTGGCGTTGAGTTTAGGGGTCTTTTGCCTGTTGTTTTTTGGTGCTTGGGTAATTTTGAGTCGGTTGCGTCGGGATTGGTCTGAGTTACGCAATCGGGTGTTATGGGGGGTGGGGATTTTATCGGGTGCGATCGCCTTTTTCACCCACAAGGTATTAGACAGTAACCCCACCTTTAGCACCCTTTGGTTTAGTGCCAGAAACGTGGATGTTACCGCTCCCCCTTGGTTACGAGGTGGGATTCCTTTGGGCAATTTTCAACTCCCCTACGCCCGCATTTTCATTATTGTTTTAACCCTGATCTGTGTGGTGGGGATTTATTGGTTCCTCAATCGGTCTAACTGGGGTCTACGGATTCGCGCTGTCACCCAAAACCGCAATATGAGCGCCTGTCTTGGAATTCCGACGGATCGGGTGGATGCTTTAACCTTTGCCTTGGGTTCTGGTTTAGCGGGTGTGGCCGGGGTGGCGATCGCCTTATTGGGTTCGGTCGGGCCAAACACCGGACAGAACTACATTGTAGATGCTTTTATGGTGGTGGTAGTTGGGGGAGTGGGCAATCTCTTTGGAACGATTATTGCCGCGATGGCCATTGGGATTGTCACCTATTTAATCGGTTCAGGCACGATTGCCGCCCTACTCCTCCCCATTGATGCCTTAAAACCTGTTACGGAGTTTTTCCTCTTCTTTGCGACCACAAGCATGGCAAAGGTGATGGTTTTCGCCCTGATTATTGCCTTCCTCCAGTTCAAACCTGCGGGAATTTTTGCCCCCAAAGGTCGGACAGCCGAACTTTAAATAAATTATCAATTCTCAATTGTTCCTGTTCCGTCCAAATACAATGACAGTAGATATTTTAAGCAGAAGCCAGAGTCTGAAACGAGAGAGAAAACGGCAGTTTTTGCTCGAAGGAATTGCCATTGTTGCGATCGCCATTTTCCTGATTGGGGTGATGCCACTGTTGCTCACACCCTTTCGTTTACGCCTCCTAGGGCGGTTTTTGTCCTTGGCCATAGTTGCCCTCGGCATTGACCTGATTTGGGGCTACACGGGGCTGTTAAGCCTCGGACATGGCATCTTTTTTGCCTTGGGGGGATATGCGATCGCCATGCACCTGCAACTCCAACTCCCTCCCGGTCAAATCCCCGACTTTTTCCCCCTCTACGGTGTTACCGAACTTCCTTTATTTTGGCAACCCTTTTACTCCTTCCCCTTTACCCTCTTAGCCCTCATTCTGATCCCCAGTTTAGTGGCAGGATTTTTAGGCTATTTGGTCTTTCGCAATCGCATCAAAGGGGTTTACTTTTCCATCCTTACTCAAGCTGCCCTCATTGTCTTTTTTAACTTTTTCAATGGGCAACAAAAGCTAATTAACGGCACAAACGGCTTAAAAACAGACACAAACCAATTATTCGGCGTTGTTGTCAGTTCTCAGCCTGCCCAATTTGCCTTTTATACTGCCACTATTCTCATTTTAATATTACTCTATGTCCTCACAAGATGGCTAACCAGTGGACGTTTTGGACGGTTACTCATTGCCATTCGAGACGATGAAAATCGAGTGCGCTTTTCCGGTTATGATCCCACCGCTTTTAAAGTATTAGTATTTGCTATTTCTGGCGGCATTGCCGGGATATCCGGGGCATTATTCACCGTTCAATCGGGTATTATCACCCCCAGCGCGATGGATGTGGCCTTTTCTATCGAAATGGTGATCTGGGTTGCGGTGGGAGGACGGGGAACCTTAGTCGGGGCAATTTTAGGCGCGTTATTAGTAAACTATGCCCGCACCTTTTTAAGTGAACAATTTGCTGAGGTTTGGCTTTTCTTCCAAGGGGCATTATTCTTAATTGTTGTGACAGTCTTACCTGATGGCATTTTAGGCTGGTTGAGAAGTTGGCAATGGGGCAAAGTTCGCGCTTTATTAGGAATGTCAGCACCTGTGGTGACTTATCCTAGTTTAGAACAAGATCCAGAAGTGCAGAAAGAACGTCAAGAAGTAGGTGAGGACGGTAATCAGTGATATGACAGAAACCATCTTAAAAATTGAAGACTTAACCGTTAGTTTTGATGGATTCAAAGCCATTAATAACCTCAACTTGTCCCTCAAAAAAGGCGAATTACGAGTTATTATCGGTCCCAACGGTGCCGGAAAAACTACCCTGCAAGATGTCATCACAGGCAAAGTTCAACCGACTACTGGACAAGTTTATTTTAAAGGTCGTAAAATTACCGGACTTTCAGAACATGAAGTTGCCCGTTTAGGGATTGGACGAAAATTCCAAACCCCTCGCGTCTATTTAAATCTAACAGTCCGGCAAAATTTAGACCTTGCTTGTAACCGCAATAAAAACCTATTAAGCACCCTATTTAAGACCATTCCCAGCACAGAAAAACGCCATGTCGTGGGCTTATTAGAAACGATTGGGTTAACCGCTAAAGCCGATTTATCAGCTAGTTTGTTATCTCATGGGGAAAAACAACGGTTAGAAATTGGGATGTTAGTGGCACAATCTCCTGATTTATTATTAGTTGATGAACCGGTAGCTGGATTAACTGATGAAGAAACGGAAAATGTCGGCGCGTTATTATTAGCACTCGCTGAAAGTCACTCTATTATCGTGATTGAACATGATATGGAATTTGTGCGGCAAATTGCCCGACAAGTGACGGTTCTCCATCAAGGTTCTGTGTTGTTTGAAGGGATGATGGATGAAGTGCAAACTAATCCTAATGTCATTGAGGTGTATTTAGGCAAATCGCCGGAATTAACACCGGAACAGATGACTGTTTTGCAAATTATTGCTCTATTTATTGATAGTGACGGGTTATTTGAAATTGATGATAAACGGCAGATTATATCAGAAGTTGCGGCAAAATTTGCGGGAGGTCAAGACCCTACTTTAGTGGAGGAAACCTTACAGTTGTATCTATCTGAGGAGATTGAATGGGATTATGCGATCGCGCAACTCCAACATCCTGGTCAAAAAGAGCAAGTTTTACAACTCAGTCAGGATATTTTAACCTCCCGTGGCATGGAATCCAGTGAGTGCAAAATTTATCAAACTCTGGTGCAACAACTGACGAAAGAGGATGTAGTCCCCAATGCAGAAGAAGCGTTTTAATTTGGGAACTGTTTTGTTGGGTTGCGCTGTCGCTGCACCCAACCTACAAATATACTTTAGAAAAAGTGATTTAAAATGACTCAAGTTCAAGATCATTCCCCTACTCCCCAAGTATTAAACCCTCCGCTATTGGGTATTTCTGGCCTCAATGTTTATTACGGAGAAAGTCACATTTTGCGCAATGTAGATTTAACCGTAGGTCAAGGTCAGATGGTTTGTTTAATTGGCCGGAATGGGGTGGGAAAAACCACCCTGTTAAAAACCGTGATGGGATTGCTTTCTCCTCGGGAAGGCCAAATTAGGTTTAGGAATGAAATCATCACGCGGAAAAGTCCTCACCAACGAGCGAGAATGGGGATTGGATATGTTCCCCAAGGTCGAGAAATTATTCCCCGTGTAACAGTGCGTGAGAATTTGTTATTAGGATTAGAAGCGCGTCCTCAAGGTCGAAAGGGAAATGATACAATTCCCGAGGAAATTTTTGATCTGTTCCCAGTGTTAAAAACCATGTTACACCGCATGGGAGGGGACTTAAGCGGCGGACAACAGCAACAATTAGCCATTGCCCGCGCTTTGATGGGGAAACCGCAATTACTGGTTTTAGATGAACCCACAGAAGGGATTCAACCCTCTATTATTTTGGAAATTGAGGCCGCTGTGAGGGGGATTATTGAAGCTACAGGAATCTCGGTTTTATTAGTGGAACAACATTTACATTTTGTGCGACAAGCCGATCGGTATTATGCCATGCAGAAAGGGGGCATTGTAGCCTCGGGAGCGACAAAAGACTTGAGTCAGGAAGTGATTCAGCGCTTTTTATCGGTTTGATACCCCGAGGGACTCATTTGGGCTAAATTCCAATCGGGTCGCAGATTCTTCGCTTGCCCTAAATAGACGTGAATCATGGCGGCTTGGGGGTGGGGGGTGTTAACGTGAATTAACACCCGAATACAGCGTTCTAGGCTGTTTTCTACGGACATCTGTTGGACATCGAGGAGGGCGACATTATCCCAATTGGGGCGATCGCGAGCAACAGAGGCCGGAAAGATAGCATTTAGGTCAGGAGTGGCCGTAAACACCGCGCTGATAATCTCTTCCGGGTCTAGTTGATTGCGATACTCAATCTCATCCATTAACTCCTTCACAGCCACCTGAATGGCCTCTACTGTATTCTCTACGGCCGTTGTTGCCCCACGAATTGCCCGCACTTTCCAGTCCACTGTTACATCCTCCACTGCTGCAAAATTTCCCGTAACTTGTTAAGGTCGGTAGATCCACATTGGTTGTCCTTGGGTGGAGAGTTCAAACTCTAACCAATCCAAAGAGGTGGCAAGACGCGATCGCCCGGAGACACTACGACCAGACAACAGACGCATCAGGACGGGTTTTTTCTCCTCAATGGTGCGACATTTCGCTTTTTCCGGGTCAAGGTCTACTAAATCCGCTAACCACCGACGGGCATCCTCTTCCGTTCCTAAACGATCCACCACTCCCAATTCTAGAGCTTGCTGACCCGTAAAAATTCGACCATCGGCAAAACTTTTTACTGTCTCAACGGGCAAATTGCGGCCTTGGGCAACGGTTTCTACAAACTGCTCATAACTGGTATCAATCAACTGTTGCAGGATGTCCATTTCCTCGGGGGTGGATTCCCGGTCAAAGGCTAGAATGTCCTTATAGGGGCCGGATTTAATGGTTTTGAAGGATACCCCTACTTTCTCTAACAGACGTTCTAAATTATTGCCCCGAATAATGACCCCAATACTCCCGGTAATGGTGCCTGGATTGGCCACAATGTGATCGGCCCCTACGCCAATATAAACCCCTCCCGAAGCCGAAATATTGCCGAAACTGGCGATGACTTTCACTCCCTTATGGCGAATCCGTTGCAGTGCGTCGTAAATTTCTTGGGAGTCTCCTACGGTACCCCCGGGGGAGTCAATGCGTAATAACAGGGCAGGATAATGTTCCTCTTCAACGGTTTTAAGGGCTTTGAGGACTCTTTTCCGGGTTTCTGAGGCGATCGCACCCGTGATTTCAAGGCGGGCAATTTGCTTACGTTTATTCGGTTTGAAGGGCCAGATCATGGACAAGTTCACCAGTCAGTAAAAGCCTACTGTTCTATTTTACTCGCGAAGGGGGTGATCTCACTCTAGCCAAAAATACCCCCCAGTCGCTACAATAGTTCATTGAACCCATATCGACCTTGGAGAGGTGGCAGAGTGGTTGAATGCGACGGTCTCGAAAACCGTTAAGGCGGCAACGTCTTCGAGGGTTCAAATCCCTCCCTCTCCGTTCTTGTTGCCTTCGTTAATGGTTGACTATAATCTGAGCAAAAATAGTAAGCTAGTTGGCATTTAAACCACCTCTTCTAAAAGCTGAACCCTTTAGCTAGCTTGGATCGAGACAGAAATTTAAATCATTAACAGATTATTAGCAAAATATCCACCCAAATCGCCCAAGAGATAGGCTTCGCCCAAGAGATAGGCTTGATTTGAGTGGATTTTAGGGGAATTATTTTAGGCGAATTCTAACCTAATTTTTTGCCTGCTACTCCTAGAAACCTATACAAATTTAGGCTTCTAGAGTTATCGGAGCGGCGGGATTTGAACCCACGACCCCCACTACCCCAAAGTGGTACGCTACCAAACTGCGCTACGCCCCGATTGCTTTTCAGCTTAGTCATCCTAACACAATGTTTTAAAAAATAGCAAGGGGTTTAGAAAATTTGTAGGCTAGAGAGGGCTTGAACCATAGCGGGGACAGCATCAGGGGACCAATTGCCCTCACATTGGCGATCGCCCGACACAATCAAACGCAGATCATAGGCCAGGGGAAACCCTTCCACTCCTACCCAAATCCCCTCGCTTTCGGCCTCACAACTAATCCGTTCCTCCTCCATCAACTCCTCGGCCATTTGGGTCATAGTAGCCGCTAGTTGTGCCACTAAACGACAAAAGGCTTGATATTCCGCCTCCGTTAGCTCAAAAGCCCAATTATCCCCCCCTACCATTGCCTTGTAGCGGGGAGCCTCACCATCCCAACCTAAACGCCATCCGTTACCTTGTTTTAAGAATCGTGCCAAAACTTTACGCCCCTCGTCAGATTTCCGTTTTATAGTAGTTTTAAAATTGGCGCAGTCCTCTCCAAATCGTAAATTTCAGGAAAATACTATGGCTCTTGAATATCCAGATGACTTGAAGTATCTCGATACCCATGAATATGTCCGTCTTGACGGTGAAATCGCCACAATTGGGATTAGTGCCTTTGCCGTTGATCAACTGGGGGATCTTGTGTTTCTCGAATTACCGGAAATTGGGGACTCCCTTGAAGCAGGCAAGAGTTTCGGTACCGTGGAGTCAGTGAAGGCTGTGGAAGAGTTGAATGCTCCGGTGTCGGGGACTGTGATAGAACGGAATGATGCCATGATTGACAATCCCGAAGCGATCGCCGACGATCCCTATGGAGAAGGTTGGCTCGTCAAAGTCCGTTTAGATGATCCTGACGGAGAAATTGACGAAGTGCTAACCGCCGACGAGTACCGGACCCAAGTGGAAGGCGAAGATTAAACCCCCTCCCAAGATATTCAGTGAGGATTGACCGCCATGCAGGTGAGTGAACTAGCCATTTATCCCATTAAGTCCTGTCGAGGGATTGCCTTGACGCAAGCTCAGGTTTTGAGCAAGGGTTTTTTGTGGGATCGGGAGTTCATGATTACCAATGAGCAGGGTCAGTTCCTCACCCAACGGGAATTTCCCCAACTGGCCACCCTGGGGGTGACAATAGACGGGGAGAGGATCACCCTTTCCGGTGAGGCGATCGCACCCTTGAGTGTTCAGACCACGAATCAGGGAACAAGCCAAGAGGTTCAAGTATGGCGCGATCGCACCCCCGCCATTGATCAAGGGGAAACCGTTGCCCAATGGTTAACCCAAGCCCTCGCCCTTCCCTTCCCCGTCCGTCTTTTTCGCCAATCTCCCCACCCCCTCCGCATCGCCGATCCCCACTATACCGGACGCACCGATCAGCCCGTCAGTTTTGCCGATGCCTACCCCTTCCTCCTAACCAATACAGCATCCCTAGCCGAATTAAATCGCCGTTTAGAGGCCACCTATGGCAACTCCAGCCAACAAGTGCCGATGGCGCGTTTTCGCCCCAATATTGTGATTCACAGTGATCATCCCTTCCTTGAGGATCACTGGCAAACCGTACAAATTGGCGCGCTCCGATTTGCCGTCGTTAAACCTTGTAGTCGCTGCCTTGTCACCACCACCGATCAACAAACGGGGCAAAGAAACCCCCTCAAAGAACCCTTAAAAACCCTCAACACCTTCCGCAATCAAGGCGGCCAGATTATGTTTGGCCAGAACTTAATTCCCCTCGCAGAAGGACGAATTGCTGTAGGAGATCCGGTGACAGTAATTGGGACTTGCTGAATAAGTCCGGGAGTCCGGTTCGTAGTTGCGCTTTAGCGCCCAATCCGGTTCGTAGTTGCGCTTTAGCGCCCAATCCGGTTCGTAGTTGCGCTTTAGCGCCCAATCGGGAGTCGGGGAGCAGGGGAGCAGGGGGGCAGGGGAGCAATTATCAATTATCCTCAACTCACTCAAATTAAAGTATTTAAAATCGTTTGTAACTTTAACTGCACCTCCGCTAATTCCTTCTCTGGATCAGAACCTGCCACAATTCCCGCCCCACCATACAAACGGGCTTGATTTCCGGTAATTAAAGCCGAACGAATCCCCACAATAAATTCACTATTCCCCGCCATATCTAACCAGCCTAAAGGTGCTGCATAGAGTTCCCGATTAAAAAGCTCATAGTCTTGGATATGTTGACAAGCCGTTTGGCTGGGTAAACCTGCCACAGCCGGAGTCGGATGGAGTTGAGCTAAAATTTTAAGCGGATGGAGATGATTAGGAACAGTCGCTTGAATAGGAGTCCAAAGATGTTGAATGTTAGCCAGTTTTAACAACTGCAAAGGAGAACTTTGAGCCGTAATTCCTAGCTTTTTCAGTTGCTGTAAAATATAACAACTGACCGCTTGATGTTCCCGTTTTTCTTTCTCACTATTTAATAACATTTGGGCAAATTGAACATCTTGTTCCGGGGTTTTTCCTCGGGGAGCAGATCCGGCTAACGCATCGGTTTCTAACTGACCATGCCACAAGCTCATTAACCGTTCAGGACTCGCCCCGATGAAATATTGATCCTGTTGGTTGCTGGTGGAAAAAATATAACAATCTGGGTGTTTTTGCCGCAAGTTATATAAAGAGTGGATTAACTGAAACGGCACAGGAGAGATTACATCTAAACTATGGGCTAATACAATTTTCTGTAGCTTATTTTGAGCAATGAGGTTAAGCGCAGATTGTACAGAAGTTTTGAAATTTTGCGGATAATTAGCAACGGTTTCTAATGGAGGATTGTAAGGCAGATTTTCCGAGATTTTCCAGTAATTACTTTTTTGACAAATTTGGTCTACTTTTTGTTGAAAGTGATAAATTTCTTCTAAAACTTTGTTTAAATTCGATTGAGGATGAATGGAGAAATTGAGAACTAAGCTATAATGATTTTGCTGCCGCGTAATTTGTACTTGGGGGAAAAAGACCGTCGCGGGGGAAAAACAGGATTCAGTCTGGATGGCTTGGTCAAAAAAGGTAAAATTTGCAAAGAATTTAGCCGGGTTAATGGGTTGGGAATCCGTGGTAATTTTGAGAATCGTTTGCTGTTGTTGGCTAATAAAAGCATCAGCTTCCTCAAAACGTCTTTGACCGGAAAAATGAACCGCTAAAACCTGCCCCATTGCAGCAATAGCTGTCTGTTTTTTACCGTTTTCCCAATAAAAATGGAGTTGATGGGGGCGTAAATACTCCTGTAAAAAGAGTAACGGATCAAGGGGGGCGATCGACTGGGATAAACTGACAATTTGAGGGCAGTTTAAACGAATTGCTTGTTGTTGACAATTCCAGAGGGACTTGTACAGTTCGTGGGATTCTAGGGTGAGATCGGCAAGACAGGGAATGGCTGACATGGGGGCAAAAACGTGAATTTTTTTATATTTTTATTAAAATTGTCTTGACAGAAATGAGATGTCTAGGCAGGATATTTTCCGGTCGTAGTTGCTGTCCGTTGGCAGTTGCTGTCCGTTGGCAGTGGCTCAGGATGCACTCTCTGGTTCTCAGTCAGAGCAGCATGATTCGACTGAGGAAGTTTTTTATTCATAGTATCGAACAAAGGTGTTTTCTGTC
This sequence comes from Spirulina subsalsa FACHB-351, assembly GCF_026130165.1. Lineage (GTDB taxonomy): Bacteria > Cyanobacteriota > Cyanobacteriia > Cyanobacteriales > Spirulinaceae > Spirulina_A > Spirulina_A subsalsa_A. The sequence continues at coordinate 54,533 of NZ_JAIHOM010000016.1, forward strand.
CCATGACTACGACAAATTTTTCCCCAGAATCTCGTCGTGAACTGTGGTGGGCTGCTATTAAGCCCCCGATGTACACCGTTGCAATTACGCCGATTTCTGTGGCAACGGCGGCAGTTTATGGAGCAACAGGTCAGATCAATGGGTTTACATTTGGGCTATTTTTAGTCTCAGCAATTGCGGTGATTGCTTGGATTAATTTGAGTAATGATGTTTTTGATTCAGAGACAGGAATTGATCAAAATAAAGCCCATTCTGTGGTGAATTTAACCGGGAACAAAGCCCTAGTTTTTTGGCTCAGTAATGCTTGTTTGCTGGTGGGGATTGGGGGGATTGGTGCGATCGCCTATTTCCAACAAGATTGGCGTGTCCTCGGTGCGATCGCCCTCGCCTGTGCATTAGGCTATACCTACCAAGGCCCCCCCTTCCGTTTAGGATACCAAGGATTAGGAGAGTTGATCTGTTTAATCACCTTCGGCCCCCTGACCTTCCTCGCCGTCTGTTACTCCCAAGCCTCCCCCCCCTCCCCTACCCTCTGGGGTGCTTCCCTCTTCGTGGGGATTAGCACCGCCATTATCCTGTTTTGTTCCCATTTCCACCAAGTCGAAGACGACTTAGCCGCCGGGAAGCGTTCCCCCATTGTCCGTCTCGGCACCGCCAAAGGCTCCACAGTCCTCGCTGTCTCTACGGTGAGTTTATACATCCTTACGCCCCTGTTCATCCTATGCGGCTACTTTTCCCCTTGGACTCTTCTCCTGTTCCTCACAGTGCCTGTAGCCTACGAATTAGTGAATCATGTGGGGCAATACCACAATCAACCGGACAAGGTGCGCAACTGTAAATTTATTGCCGTCAAACTCCACTTCTGGACTGGTCTATGCTTAAGTTTAGGCTTAATTCTCTAGCCCCTGATGAATCATGAGATCCTCTGGAAAAGTGTACTTACTCGGGGCCGGAGTCCAAGACCGAGGCACCCTCACCCAACAAGCCCTAAACCTCCTACAACAGGCAGAAGTCCTCATTTATGATGCCCTCGTCGAGGATGACCTGTTACAGTACGTTCCCCCCCACTGTGAGATCATCGACGTAGGCAAACGGGGGGGCAAACCTAGCACCCCTCAAGGGCAAATTAATCAACTCTTAGTGAAATACTGTCAACAGGGGAAACGAGTGATTCGCCTCAAAAGTGGAGATCCCCTGATTTTTGGCCGGGCCCGGGAAGAAGTGGAAGCCCTACAAGAAGCCCATTGTGCCTTTGAAATTGTCCCCGGCCTCTCCTCCGCCCTCGCCGCCCCCGCTTTAGCGGGAATTCCCCTGACGGACAAATATTTAAGCGGTTGTTTTGCCGTCCTCAGCGCCCACGCCCCAGCTACCCTCAACTGGCAAGCCCTCGCCCAAATAGATACACTTGTATTGCTTATGGGCGGTCGTAATCTGCCCCAGATTGTGGAACACCTGCAAAATCAGGGCAAATTCCCGAGCCATCCCGTCGCCATTATTCAAAATGCCGGAAGCCCTGACCAACAAACCTGGGTGGGAACCTTAGCTGATATTGTAGAAAAAACGGCAGGGGTTGCCCTGTCCCCTTGTATTATCGTCGTGGGCGAAGTTGTGAGCTTACAGAATACCTTTCAATCCCCCCAGTCGTCCCCCTTAGCGGGAAAAATGATCTTAGTCACCCGGGCCGCAGACCAGGCCAGCACCTTTACCACCCTCTTGGAAGACCAAGGGGCAAGGGTGATAGAGATGCCGACCTTAGAGATTAGGCCGCCGAGTAGTTGGGAGGGATTGGATCAGGCGATCGCGCAACTGCCCCAATATGACTGGCTCATCCTCACCTCCGCCAACGGAGTAGAGTTCTTTTTTAATCGTCTGGCTGCCCTCAACCAAGATATCCGTCACCTTGCTGGGGTAAAAATTGCCGTAGTGGGCAAGAAAACCGCCAAATTCCTACAACAACGGGGACTACAACCGGATTTTATCCCCCCCAACTTCGTCGCCGATGCCCTGATTGAACATTTCCCCGCATCTCTCCCCGGTCAAAAAATCCTGTTTCCCCGCGTAGAAACCGGGGGGAGGACGGTATTAGTGGAAGAATTAAGCCACCAAGGGGCCGACATTACCGAAGTAGCGGCCTATGAGTCCGGCTGTCCTGCCGCCATTGACCCCACCGCCCTAGTCGCCCTACAACAGGGGAAAATTGACGTGATCACCTTCGCCAGTTCTAAAACCGTGCGCTACTTTGAACAACTGTTAAGCGAAGCAGTAGGGTCTGAGAAGATCCCCCACTTACTGGAAAACCTCTGTCTGGCCTCTATTGGTCCCCAAACTTCCCAGACTTGCCGAGAACTTTTCCAGCGTGTCGATGTCGAAGCGGCAGAATTCACCCTAGAAGGACTCACCGAGGCTTTAGTGAACTGGGCGAATCCCGAAAAACCGTGATACCTTGAATAGAATTGACCCACTGACTGTTGATATGATGGCTGTTCTAACTTTCCGCACAATGGGCAAATGGCGACGGTTTTGGGTGATTGTACTCTTGGGAGCGATCGCCTTTTCCGGCATCCTCTCCGGTTGTCGTTCCCTCCTTGTCTCCCAAGCTGCCCAAGTTCCCCAACTGGTGTTAAGCATCTTAAGTGATCCCAAAACCTTTAACGCTGTCCTCTCCGCAGAATCCCCCAACATCTTTGGCTTAACCTATGAGGGGTTAGTAACAGAAAACCCCATCACCGGAGAAATTGAACCCGTTTTAGCCGAATCGTGGGACTATTCCGACGATCAATTAAGTTTAACTTTCACCCTCAAAGAAAACTTAAAATGGTCCGATGGCGAACCTTTAACCGTAGATGATGTTGTCTTTACTTACAATCAACTTTACCTCAACGAAGACATCCCCTCCAACGCCAGAGATAGCTTAAGAGTTGGACAAAATCAAGTCCTGCCCGAAGTGGAAAAAGTAGACGAACGACGAGTTAGATTTTCCGTCGTTGAACCCTTTGCCCCCTTCCTCGCCAACACTGGACTCCCCATCTTACCCGCCCACGCCCTACGAGAATCTGTCGAACAAAAAGATTCCAGTGGCCGACCCTTATTTATGTCTAAATGGGGCATTGATACCCCCCCCGAGGAGATTGTTTTTAATGGTCCCTATGTCCTCAGAAATTACACCACCAGTCAGCGCGTTACTTTTGAAAAAAATCCCTTTTATTGGGATAAAACCCCCACGGGAGAACAGAAACCCTTTATTGAACGAGTGGTCTGGCAAATTGTTGAATCCACCGATACATCATTCCTCCAATTTCGCTCCGGTAGCTTAGACTCCATCAGTGTTGCCCCGGACTTTTATTCCCTATTAAAACGGGAGGAAGAGCGAGGACAATTTACCATTCATAACGGCGGCCCCGCTTACGGGACAAGCTTTATTACCTTTAATTTAAACCAAGGTACTCGGAACGGTAGACCCCTAGTTGATCCCATCCGTTCCCGGTGGTTTAATAATGTCAAATTCCGTCAAGCCGTCGCCTATGCTATTGACCGTCAACGGATGATTAATAACCTATATCGTGGCTTAGGCAGAAAACAAAACTCTCCGATTTCTATTCAATCTCCCTTCCACGATGACAGCTTAATAGGGTACGACTATAACCCAGAAAAGGCGAAAGAATTGTTATTAGAAGCCGGGTTTCAATATAATGGGGCTGGGCAGTTATTGGATGATCAGGGTAATTTAGTGCGCTGGTCTTTGATGACTAATGCCGGAAACAAAATCCGGGAAGCAATGGCTTCTCAAATTAAGCAAGATTTAGAACAAATTGGGATGCAAATTGATTACGCTCCCTTAGCGTTTAATGTCTTGGTGGATCGTCTCAGTAACTCCTTAGAGTGGGAATGTTGCCTGTTAGGATTAACCGGGGGCAATGAACCCAACGATGGGGCGAATGTGTGGTTTCCTGAAGGAAACTTACATATGTTTAACCAAAAACCCCAAGCGGGACGAGAACCGATTGAAGGCTGGCAAGTGGCCGACTGGGAACACCGTATTGCTGATTTATATATTGCTGGGGCGAGAGAATTGGATTTTGACCGACGGAAGGCGATTTATGTAGAAAGTCAGCAAATTGCCAACGAGTATTTACCCTTTATTTACTTGGTGAATCCCTTATCTTTAAGTGCTGTGCGCGATCGCATTCAAGGCATCGAATTCTCCGCCCTCGGTGGTGCATTCTGGGATCTCCCCAATTTAACCATTGCTAGTGAATAGGGAATAGGGAATAGGTAATAGGTAATAGGGAATAGGTAATAGGTAATAGGTAATAGGGAATAGGTAATAGGTAATAATTATCAATTGTCAATTGTCAATTATCAATTATCAATTCCCCTCTCCCCTGCCCCCCTGCTCCCCCGCTCCCCTGCT
>NZ_JAIHOM010000194.1 GCF_026130165.1 Spirulina subsalsa FACHB-351
GTCCTAATTGTGGATATAAAACCAATAGGGATGTGGCGGCCAGTCAAGTTATAAGAAATCGTGGATTAATCGCGGTCGGACAGCCCGTGATTCAAAATGCTTTCGGAGACGTTCTGTCGGGGTCAATCTCTGATTGGCTAGACAAGAGTCTATGAGGAAAGAATCCACTCGCCTTTAGGCAGTGGAGTGTCAATGGGAATTGACTGTTGATCAGCCTGTGGTGCGATCGCCCCGAGAAGAGTTTAGCCTAGGATTTACGGTATCCCATTATTTTCGGTCAAAATAACCGGAAATTGCTTCAAGATAGGGGAAAGGAGGGGAGAGGAAACTTTTCGCTCACAAAGCTGTCCTCAGTGAATACACAGAGTTTGGATGGGTAAACCGTCATGAAATATTGCGCTCGGATCAAGTTTTGGCCTGTTATTTGTTCATTGGGGGCGATCGCGCCTTTGTTCTTATTTAACCCAGCCACCCAAGCACAAACAGGCCAAGCACCAACGGGGATGTCTGGGAATTATATGGGATTTGGCATGGGGAATAGTTCATCGGGTTTAGTCGAGGAATTAATCCGCCAACAGTTTGGGGGAATTACCATTGATACCCTCAGCACCTTGACAGGAATTAACTTATCCAGTCCGGCTAAATCTTCGACTCCCTCTTCCCTCGTCGGGACTTCTTTTAATGGTCGTTATGATGTCCCCCATAGTAATTTATCAGTGCGAGGGGCAGCATTTTTAGGCAGTCAAACTCGCGTCGTTGAACCCTCCGTTTCCTATGATTTTCCGGTGGCTGAAAATACCAACGTTTATGTCGGGGGCGGTTATACTTTTGTCGAAGGAAAATCCACAGCAACTCCCCTCGGAGAAACCAGTTCTCCTGTGATTACGGCCGGAGTAGAAACATCAGTGATGGGGGATTTTGTCATTTATGGCAATGCACGATTCCGCTTGAGCAATCCCACGCCGAATAGTTCTCCTTTACGGATGCAGGTGGGCGCGGGTTATCGTTTTTGACCCCAGAAAAGCCACTTCCTGATTGCATCTTAGAAAAAAATAAATAGATAGATGCTCAATTTTGTCCGGAACAGCATAGACCATCACCGTAGTAGAAAAAAGAGTAGATGCACCCTGATTGGTTGGCCTTGGCTGGTATCCAGCCAAGGTTTTTATTGCTCTTTTTAACACCAGTTCTCCCAATTTTTGCTTTTTTTCTAAAAATGTCCGGAATCTGAGGAGAACCTGCTGTAACAACACATTAGATGCACCCTGATTGGTTTCCCTTGGCTGATTTCAGCCAAGGCTTTTTCTTTTTTTAGACCAGTTTAATACAGGTTAACCTACCCATTTCGCCCAAATTTAGCGACAATGGACTCAGATTTTCCATCTCGTGACTGGCAAGCCCATCTAAAGTGCTATGTACCGTTATTGTCTTTCTCTCCTTCTCGGTTTTTCGTTAGCCACCCTTCCGGGGAGCGTTTTGGCTCAAAGAGTGAATGCTCAACAGGTTGATGCTCAAAGGGTTGAGCAGTTATTTGAACAAGGAAATGCGGCTCAGGACGCAGGAGATTATAATAGGGCGGAGTCGATTTGGCGCAGGTTGTTACGCATCGATCCCGAGAATGGGGCCGCTTATAATAATCTAGGCAATACCCTACAAGCCCAAGGGAAGTTAGAGGAAGCGATCGCCGCCTATCAACGGGCCATCGAACTCGAACCGACGGCTATTCGTTACTATAATCTGGGCAATGCCTTCTATGAGCAGGGAGAGTTAGAGCAGGCGATCGCCGCTTATCAGGAAGCCATTCGTCAAGATCCTGAATATGTCTACAGTTACAATAATTTGGGCAATGCCCTGAGTGATCAAGGCGATTTAGATGGGGCGATTGCCGTCTATCAACAAGCTATTCAAGTCGCTCCCGATGATCCCCTAGCCTATAGTAATTTAGGAGTCATTCTAGGAGAACAGGGACGCACCGATGAGGCGATCGCCGCTTTTCGCCAAGCCCTACAACTCGACACCCCCCCCAATGGTGTCACCCACAATGGTTTAGGCATTGCTTTAGCGGAAAAAGGAGACTTAGAAGGGGCAATGCGAGCCTATCGCGAAGCGTTGCGCATTGAACCTAATCCCATCTATTATCGCAATTTGGGCATGGTTTTAGTCGAGATGGAACAATGGGATAATGCCATTGCCGCCTATAGACAAGCCCTGAATTTAGACCCCAGTTATTACCCCGCCTATAATAGTCTGGGCTTGGCTTATACTGACTTAGGACAGTATGAAGAGGCGATCGCCGCCTACGAAAAAGCCCTAGAATTAAACCCCGAATACCATTGGTCCCATTACAATCTCGGCGTTGTTTTGAGTCTCATGGGACGTTATGAGGAATCCATCCCAGCCTATCAACGCGCCCTAGAGATTGATTCCACCTACGCCCCCGCTTACTACAGTTTAGGCATTGATTTAGGGCAGGCAGGCAACTACAACGAAGCCATTGAGCAACTCCGTCAGGCCATTGTCTATGATCCCGGTTTCACGGATGCCTACATTTGGCTCAGTATCTGGTACCAACGCACCGGAGATTTAGAACAAGCCCAAAGCATGATTCAACAAGCCCTCAGCTTGGAACCCCAATCCACTTGGGCCTATGCTAGTTTAGGGGATCTCTTGTTAGAGCAAGGAAAGGCTACAGAAGCCATCGCCCGTTACCGCCAAGCCCTAGGGCTACCCGATCGATCTGGCGTAGGAACCACCGCCCACGCTCACGCCCACAATGGCCTCGGCAGCGCCTTAAAAGCCCAAGGCAATCTAGAGCAGGCGATCGCGCAATTTCGTCAAGCCCTCACCCTAGATCCCAGTTACACCACCGCCCAAGAAAATCTACGCACTACCCAACAACTCTTACAACGCAATGGTCAGTAGGGAATAGGGAATGGACAGTCTTGACAAGTTAAGCCTTTTCTCCTGTTGTCAAGATTGCCTATTACCTCTCCCCTGCTCCCCTGCTTACCGCCATATTTTTTATGAAAATTACCCGACGACTCCATCACTGGCTTGAACAACGCTGGGCAGCCCCTGCCTATAGCGGGGGGATTTTGTTAACCCTAGCCCTCTGTTTTTTCGGGGCGGCTACCAATACAATGGCGGGGTGGTTGTATGCCATCAGTGGGCTAATTCTCGCTCTATTAGGCCTGAGTATCTTCCTCTCCCTGCGCAATTTATCTCAGTTGAAAGTGCGGCGCTTTCCCATCACACCCGTGACGGTGGGAGATGAATTGGCCATTGAGTTGGAACTCGAAAACCCTACCCTAACACCGAAACTCCTCCTACAAATTTGGGATCAACTGCCTCCCCTCCTCCAAACTCAAGAGGCGATCGCCCTCGAAGTTATCCCCCCCCAAACCACCCAACGCTGCACCGCCTACTATAAAGCCCGTAAACGGGGGGTTTATCGTTGGCACAGCGTTGATTTACGCACCGCCTCCCCCTTGGGCTTATTTTGGTGTCGTCGCCGCCACTCCGCCCCCGGTAAAGCCATTGTTTACCCTACCGTCTTACCCCTCACCTACTGCCCCCTCGTGGAAAGTTTAGGCCAAGATGACACCCTACAAATTGAGCGCGATCGCCGCTATCAATCCGCCACCCAAGGCATCACCAAAGCCCTCCGCCCCTACCGTCTCGGAGATCCCACCCGCCTCATCCACTGGCGCACCAGCGCCCGTTTAGGCATCCTACAAGTGCGAGAACTTGAAATGCTCACCAGTGGCCAAGAAGTCGTAATCTGTTTAGATACCCAGCACCCTTGGGAAGCAGACAGCTTTGAACAAGCCGTAACCGCTACCGCCTCCCTTTATTTCTATGCCAGTCGCGCCCAACTTGAAGTTAAACTATGGACAGCCAAAACAGGCTTAGTCCAAGGCAATCACTTAGTTCTAGAAACCTTAGCCGCCACTTCTCCCCAAGAAGATATACACAGTGATCCTCCCCCAAATATCCCCCTCGTCTGGCTAACATCTTCCCTACAAACCTTGCAAAACTTACCCAGTGGCAGTTGTTATGTTTTGTTCCCCGATCCCGTGGCGGGTACTGTTAAACCCCTCGTTCAATCTACCTATCCCGGGTTAGTGATTGATCCAGAAAAAGGATTACAGCAACAACTTCAACGCCGGATTTCTTAAGAAAAATGGCCTCAAAAATGGCGATTTTTTAGTTGACTTTTGACTTTTGGAATGATATTATTAGACAATGGGAGTGGTTGCGCTCATCGACAAGTCCAACCACTCCCATTATGAGAAAATCTTAATTAAGATAATTGTCTCAAAACTTCGCCCTTCTGTCAAAAAAAATTTACATTTCTTTACAAAATTTTGTCACATAACTCTCCTCCCCGTTTTGAGTACCATCCGAGGGGAAATAGTGCTAGAACAGAAAGCACAGATTTTAAACTTTGTTCCATTAAACTCCCTCTATCCTTAATTAAGGAGCAACCATGATTTTAACCAACCTAGAAAGCGTTCCGGGGAAGACCATTGTTAAACACTATGGGATAGTCCAAGGTAGCACCGTCCGAGCGAAGAACGTAGGGAAAGACATTTTAGCAGGACTGCAAAACCTAGTAGGGGGGGAATTAAAAGGCTACACCGAATTATTGCAAGAAGCACGACAAGAAGCCGTAGATCGGATGATTGCCGAGGCGGAAAAAATGGGAGCGAATGCCGTGATCAATGTGCGTTTTGCCACCTCTTCTATTTCTCAAGGTGCCGCAGAACTCTTTGCCTATGGAACAGCCGTCCAAATCATGTAAAGCCGTGAATTGTTAATAGTTTTCTAGGGGTCTGATGACTGTTCACCGATAAAACCTTGAGGATTAAATTATGGCAGCAATCATTGACTTGATTGTACTTCTTCTAAGTCTGGGGATTCCCTTATTTTTGCTAATTTTAGGTTATTTTGTAGGGAACTGGCGGGAGAAAGCACATTTTCAAGACTTAGAACAACGAGAGAAAAAAACGTCAGACTTAGAGACTTGGAACTATGGGGGGAAACAGGAGTTTCTGCGGGCGAGAAAAACAACCTTAGTGGTGGGGAGTGTGGTCTTAACTTCAGATTACTTTAAGCAATTTCTCCTAGCTTTCTTTCGCCTCACTGGGGGCAAAATAACGGTCTATGAAAGTATTGTAGAACGCGCTCGTCGGGAAGCACTTTTACGAATGAAAGAGCGAGCCATTGCATGGGGTGCGACCAAAGTGGTTAATGTGCGCTATGCCAGCAGTTCATTAAATGGGAATAATCCCAAAGATGCAGGGTTTTCTCTGGAAGTGATTGCTTACGGCACCGCTATTCAAGATTAGAGGGAAATGGGGGGCAGGGGAGCAGGGGAGCAGGG
>NZ_JAIHOM010000195.1 GCF_026130165.1 Spirulina subsalsa FACHB-351
ACAAATTGTCATGCTAAGAGTGATCCCTGAGCCTTAGCTAAAGAGTCGTGCTTCGCTGTTTCTATACTGGTCGGGTTTCATCCCGTCGGTAAAACCGAGGGTCTTCACCCGACATTGCAGATAAACTAATGCGGTCATTTGTGTTTAATCCTTCTGTAGAATGAGTGGTTTGAATAGAAAGCGGCTTAACCGCTCAACGGGGACGAACTCCGAAAAGATGCACCGCACCGTCAATTCTGGCTAAATCTGTGAGAAACTGCGATCGCAAATGTCCAGTATTCGGTGTTTGTCCTCCCATAAACAGGCAAACCACCTCTTGACAGTCCGTCTCGGCTTCTCGATTGGGAATCGTAACCCGTTTAATACTGACCCAAGAACAGTGAGAATTGCCCCCTCCTGCCGCATTTCCCCCGACATCTGACTTGCGTTTATAGGTGGGTTGATAAATCAAGTTCACCCCCTCACCACGAGTCTCTTGGGGGTTGGTAAATTCCCAGTTCATCTCAGCCTGATTTACAGGATCTTCCACTGGTTCAGGTACCAAATAAACCGCGCAACTCCGAGGAGAAAAAACCTCAGCCTCTGGATTTTGATTCGGTCGAAATCGTTCAGCCCATTGTTGCTGCACAGCCTCAGACCATTTTTGATAAACACTGACCCACTGTTCGGGTTTCAAAGCAATACCAAACCCTTTAGTTTCACCCTTAACCTTATGAGTTAGCACAACATGACTCCCTCTAGCGGCTTCATAACCTTTGTCGGTTCTAAAAATATGCAAAGGTCTACGCCATCCCCGTCCCACACCTCCCACCATTGCCCCAAACTTCAGTACAGGCAGAATAATGTGATTGAGAATCTCTTGAGGGGCAGTCACTTTAAGTTGTCCTTTCCAAGTATAGAAATAAGGATCTTTTGTAGATTTCTTTCCCCAAGTCTTACTTTTAATTAACTCTATCCGCACACAGCCCTTTTGTCCCGTTGGTTCGAGAACTCCTAATAACTCCCCTAGGGTTTTTTTCGCATCCTCTTGTGACATCACCCCCAACAAAAACCGTAACATCCAAGAACGCAACCATCCCCGCCAATGAGAAGGGCGTAAAACAGGCTCTTCAGGATCAACTCCATAACACCCTTGACTATACAGCTGAAACGTCAAAACTTTAGTCTTACAGTTTGGATCAGGGTCTGGTTTAGGTGCATCTTGATCTCTCGACCTCATCGCACCATATCCTGAAGCAGTACGACTTCCCACCCCATACAAGGTCAAAGCTTGTTGCACCCATCCCCACACCTCATCAACCTCTTCCGGTGTTACTTTTTTACTAGGAATGCCACGAATAGCAACCCTAACAGGAATTGGCTTTTCTCCATCTCCAAGGGTATATAAAGATAAGGGAGTGGATTGATCTTGATGGAAAACTTGAAAGGTTTCTTGGGGGTTAACAATATCTAACGTTAAGGGTTCAGGTTGTTCCGGCCAAGCGTCTAAAAATTCAATTTTACCTGAATAAATTTTGTCATTGGTTTGATAGCCCAATAATTCCAGCATTCTGGGTTTAATTTCAGGGCGTTTTTTTGCCCATTCTCGCACAATTCCCCGGATACAAGACCCCGGAATATAGCCATTTAAAGGCAATTCATCTAGTTGTTGAAGATTTTCCCCGACATTACGTTTATTTTCCGGTCGCCATCCTGCACCTTGCCCCGTTTTCCAACTGCCACAAGGTTCACCTGCGGAGACAATTGTTTCAACATCAGGATGGGGAAATGAGCCAACTTTTGCCCGCCATTGAATGGTAAATTTACCTGACTTAAATAGACCGGGGTGGCGCGTTTGATCTTGTTTTTCAAGCAGGTCTACTAATCTTGTCCCACTATACATCATTTAGTCTCCTCTTTCTGCATAGGCTCTTGCCCAAAAATTCCAATGTTTAGATAAGGTTAGGACTCTACGCCATTGGGCTATATATTCAGGAGAGTTGTTCTGTGCCAATTGGGTTACTTGTCGCATCAATTCTGCTCGGTTTGGGTTGGTTTGTGCCATAAATTGACCTAAAAGAGACTCCCAAACCGGAACGGTGCGCTCCCGAACCTCTCCCCTTTGTTCGTTGGATTGGTTGACATAACCCACCGCAGAAAGTAAACCAAATACTCGCAAATGTTGGGATAATCGCAAAACAGCCGTTACATCATTTTTCGTCAATTTACTTTGATGTCGCGTTCTCAAATAGGCCTGAATATGACTATGGGCGAGTAAACTGGTTTGTTCCGGTTGAACTTTGATAGTTGGTTTACTATTCAATCCAGTCGCAGGATTCGTAGAAGCTGGTGCTGGTGATGATTGAGTAGAATTAGATGCTGGATGAGCCGATGCAGGATTTGGTGAAGCTTTTTGCGAAGGTTGTTGTTTATACCCAACACCTTTAGCGGATTTTTTTGGCTTGTTACCCTTCGACATAATTAACCTCCGACAGTAGCTGTTTGTTGAGTGTTTGTAACAGGAGAGTCTGTATTTGTGACCCAACTATGCGCCCATCCTCGTCCTACATTGGCTTGCCCTCCCACTTGAATTAATCCGGTGAGAATATCCATTAAAAGATCATGGTGAGCCGTGGTTAAAGTTGTATCTTTCAACAAACGATAGCCCCAAGGATAATAGAGAATTGTGTCCCTTGGAATGCAAACATCTGTCCAGAAAATCTCCGCAGAACCCGCCGTTCCTGCTCCGTCATTATCTTCTTGAATTTTGTTGCGAATCTGAGTCCAGAGGGAATGTTCCATTAATACTTGAAAGTCGTTATCAGGTAAAACTAAGCGATTATTACTCCAAGTGGGTTGAACTGCACTACTCAAGGCAGATGGCCAATTTCCGGCTAAATTAATGGCTTGTTTTTGCCCTTCATCTAATTTTGAGACTTCAATTTGAGCGTCTGCTACTTCATAACGTCCCGTTTTTGTTCCCACAGGTTTGGAGGGGAAAAGAACAGGAGAATTTCCAGTTAAAATGGCATGGTCACGAATCAGGGTATGACAACTAACCCAAGTAAAAACATCCCCAGCTTGACTGGACATGGTACGCATAGGAATCCACAGCAAACGAGCATCTCCAAACCACACTTGATGAACTCCCATTTGTCCATCATCATCTAATTCTTTGCCAAAGAGAATATTAGCGGCCGTTTCATCCAATTGTTGGACTTCGTTCCGTAATCCTCCCCGTAAGGAAGAACCCGGCACATAGGGGAAATCGGTATGCACTTCACGGGCAATTTCTAGAATGTTTCCTAAATCCCCTTCTCCTCCACAGTGAATAGGAGCAAGACTGTATAAGTAACCAACACGAAAATCAGTCATTTGTGTTTAATCCTCAGCGACAGTGAATAAACTGTATTCAGACAACTCACGCCTCTTTAATAGGCCATCCAAAGCAATTCGGAATAACCTAACTTTTGCGAACGTTGGGCTTTCGGGTTGTCTTGAAACAAACTTTGGGGGCGTTCGAGGTAGTAACAACTCCCCGGAGGGGCGGCGAAGACTTGGGGGGCGGGAATACTTTTCTGCTTGTTGTCACGAATGCGGCCATTAATGGGAATCGCCCGGTCAGTTGCTACACTCACTAAAGGCCCTCCGTTGGGTGTGCCGTTTTCTGGGAGATCCCACTCCCAAGGCCACGCCCGACAGCGTGCTTGTAGCTTGCCTTGGCGACACTTTTTGGGGTGTTCAAAAACGCCGGGAGTGACTAAATAGGCGATCGCCTTTCCCCCTCCCTCAAAATTTTTCTGAGAAATTTCTTGAATCGCCTCCCACTGTTCCCCCACAGTTTTAGGGGCTTCTTCCACCAACACCCGATGACCTTCTCCCCCCAGTTGTACCGTAGTGGGACTGTGGGGAATTTGCTGCTCTAAACCAATGGCTAAACCCCATCCGGGCTTCAGACGCACCGCATTTTCCACAAAGTAACCATCGGCATCTTTCACTTGTCGGGTTCCGGGGGCGATCGCATTATGAGAACGAGACTCCACCTTCCACGGTTTCCCATCCTCCCCCTCCTCAAGTCGCCAGTCCTTCTCCTCCAGTGGCTGATTTTGTAGAACTTTCTGCACCACTGAACTCGGTAAATAAGGCCGCTCACCCGACTTTTTAGGATTAGAGTCCTTCTTCTTAAACTGCACCAAAGGAGCCGGGAGACTCTCATCCCACAACATAAAACGAGCCGGATGTTCTGGATGCGTTTCCTGCAACCACGGCACCGGAATCAAACGCTCATCCTTCACATAACCCAACGGTCGAGGAAAATACAACTCCTCCCCATAACAGAGAAACGGCCCCCGTAACTTCAACGTAGCATTGCCTAAAACCCCCCGTAAAGCCCCAGCAAGGGTGTGTCCGTGAGGAGGAAAGCTCCCCCCTGCCCAAGCCCGTTCACCCGGCGTAAAGGGCTTGGCATCGCGGAATAAGAGAACATCAAGCGGGGTGAGAATATACCAGTGCATTATTGTAATTTCCCGTTCATTGAATCAAAACAATTAAGATGGTTTTTCTGGATAGAATCGTAGAAAAAACTTAGACCCAAAATTTCCAGAATTTATCGTTTTGCGTAGGGGCGTATCCCATAGGCCCAGCACAAGTTTCCTTGTTGGGTTTCGCTGTCGCTCCACCCAACCTACAAAGTCCCGTCATTTAATCTCACGACTTCTGGTAACAAAAGCCGCTAACTTTAACCAGTTTTTCACCTCCTGCTCCAAATCTTTGGGTTTTGTACTTGACCAAACTTCTCCCAAAAACTTCGCTAATTTTTTCGTGAATTCCTGCTGTTTTTCCTCCCCCTTAAACACCTCCCGACGAGAAACAAACGCCTGCACCCACGGTTCAATCGCCGTCTCCTTCGGAATAGGATGTTGTTCCCACAACTGCGCCGCCCCCTCAAATAAAGCAGGTTCTAAACCCAAAGCTAATAACTCCCGCCACTTTTCAAACGTCTGAAACTTACTCGTGGCTTTTAACACATTGCCATTGCCGTAAATCACCCGCACCTGTACCGCATCTTTCTTAATCTCCGTCCCATCCTGTTCATAAACATGAGCTTTCGCCTCATTTTCCGCTTCCCAGAGGTTTTCTAAAGCAATCGCCAACGGCACACTATGATGAGCCATCACCACCCCAAAACTAATGGTTGCATCCAGAAGTGTTGAATCGGTACTTATGAACTAGGTAAAAATGGACATAGTAACCCTGTCAAGAGGTAAATTTAACCAGGTGGGACTAGCTCTTTAAACCAGTGTACATAGCTAATTTTTTGGCACA
>NZ_JAIHOM010000196.1 GCF_026130165.1 Spirulina subsalsa FACHB-351
AGGGGTTGCCCATTCTTGCTCTGGGATAGGGGGGGGAGAGTAGGGTTTAAATTGTAAGGTAACGAGGGGGAATTCTCCCTCGCTGAGGGGGGAAAGGGGAGGGGGAGGGGGAAGGGGAGGACGTGAGGGGGTAGGTTCTTCCCTTGTTGCAGAGGTGGAGGAGTCCCCCGGAACACTTTCTACATCAGCGCTAAACTCAAAAACCCCGGTATGCCACCGCCAAAATTCTGGCACAGCTTGGCGAATATTGGTCAACCAAGGCCGAGGCAACCAGAGCAAAAGACTAAAATCCAGTTGGGGTAAATGGCGCTCAATCAGGCGTAAATGGCGAATAAAACGTTGTTGGAGGGGGGCAGATTTCCGGGTAAGGTCTTCAAGGCCGATAATTTCAAAGGTGGGGGATAGCTTGGATTGTTTGAGGTGGGGGTTATCTTGGAGAATTGTGGCGATCGCATTTAAAAAATTCGGGTTCTCGGCATTGAGTCTGACCGTAATGAGGGGGGGGAAAGAAGCACTTTTTCCGTCGTGTAATTGCTCCGAGAGGCGATCGCGCAATGAAACCTGATCACAAACCGCCAAAAAAATTTGACGACGTAACCCCACACTTAAAGCCTTATATAATCGCTGGTAAATAACCGAATTGGAATGTGCCACAGTATCGTTATCTTCCCCTCATCATAGCCTACTCAATAAGTACAGCAAAATTTATCACGTTTTGATGCTTCGCTCTTTAGGTTCAGGTCTGCTGAATATGGCTCTAAGCACTGCCACCCAGTAAATAGTAAAATGTCGGAATTAATAATCATTAATCATAAATTATCAATTGTGAATTGTTCCCTATTCTCGACTAGCAGACTTTTCCAGCAAGCCCTAGGCAAGGTTTTCACGAATCCCCATCTGTTCTCAGGTGGGGGAATACGTCGCTAGTTTTTTTCAATTTTTCCCGTAATTCCACCCGAATCCGGTTCAGAATCGATTCTTGGTCAAGGGAATCTAAAATCCGTTGAACTACCGCTTTCGGTCCATCGGGTCCCCAGGTGGCTCCATTGGCGAGGTAGGTTTTGCTCACCTGTCCGATGGTGTAGGTGGAAACCCCCGCGACTCCTGCTTGAGTCAGCGCCACGGAAACATAAGGGGCTAAACTCGCCCCCCCCGTTAAAGGCGCAGAGAGGCCTAATAGGCTTTTTACGCCACTTAAGCCCAAAGTGGCCAGGAATTCACTCGCCGTAATCCCCCCCATGCTCAAGCCGATTTTTTGCAGCAATCGGAGCGCTCCCTGTTGGGTCATGGGGAGGCCATAGAGACGAGAGAGGGAGAGAATGAGGGCGACATCAATCACCGCACCTGTAAAGAGGTCTAGCACTGTGACTGGATTAAGTGCGATCGCCACCGCCTTCGTCATCACCCCCCGCAAAATCACCTGATTCGCCGCCTCCTCCCGAATCACCATTTTTCGCTCCACCACCAACTCATTCACCTCATCGGCATAAAGCATCGTATTCAACGCCACCAACGATTTCCCCTCCCGGTGCAGAATCTCCAAAATCTTCACCTTCAACGCCTCCACTTGCGATTCCCCCCGTTCCCGTTGCACCTGCCAACTGCCATCCTTGCGTTGGACCCGTTCCACCACCAACGGCGAAGCACTCACCATCACAATCTCCTCGGGAGAAAGCAATTGACGCACCCGTTGATCTCGAATCGTTTGATAAATTAACTCCCGATCCGCCTCTGGGTACTGATCAATCTTGTTAAACACCAAAATCATCGGCTTTCCCACCTCTCGCAGTTGGGATAACGCCTCATACTCCACTTTCGTCATATCCCCCGCAATGACAAACAAAATCAAATCCGCTTGTTTCGCAATGCGACGCGCCAGCACCTCCCTTGTCTCCCCATCCACCTCATCCAATCCCGGTGTATCAATTAACTGAATTTGAGCATTGCCTTGACTGGGAATCGCCACCCGTTGCACCTGAGCAATATCATCAGACTCAACACGCCAATCTGCACTATCAATCGTCCGCGTCACCCCATGCAGCGGCCCCACCTCAAACACAGGCTGACCTAACAAAGCATTTAAAACCGACGACTTCCCCCGTCCCACCAAACCAAACGCCACAATCTGCACCACCGACTGATTCAACTTATCCAGCATTTTCATTAAATGCTCAATTTCCGATTCCAGTCCCCTTTGTTCTTGGGCAGTTAAATCCAATTGATTCACCAACTGCCGTAGAGAATCCTGGGCCTGTTGATAATTGATTTCTTCTTGAATCATCCCGAAACTTTGTAAGGCTTGTTCCAATTCTTCGGGATTCCATTGCAGAGGATCAGACATAGAGCAGGTAAGTTCGATTGTGACAATCCCACCTGTTCGGTAGGATCAAGGAAGAGGTGGGACTCTTTAGTTCAGAATGAGAGTTTTTGGAACAAATCAGCAACGGGAAAAGAAAATCCCGGAATTACCTCTTCCCCCTCTAGAGAATCAACCGATTTCAGGAGACGATCCGGTTCTTCGGCCGAGCGATACACTAGAACAAAATGTTCATTAGGATAGATAATCCAGGCTAAACGGGTGTCATTCTCGAAATATTCAACCAGCTTGTTGTGTATCTCTTCCACTGTGTTACCGGGAGATAGCACTTCAACCGCGAGATCGGGCGCACCGTCGAGAAAACCCGTGGGGAGTTCTGTCATGCCTTGTAGCCGTTGTTTGGCAAAGAAAGATATATCCGGGGAACGCCGATTCCCATTTTTCATTTTGAAGGCTGTGCTAGAGTCTAATACAATCCCCAGCTTTTGAGACAAACTATAATTTACTAAAGCGGCTAACAGTAAGGTACAGATATAGCCATGCAATGCTCCTGAATTTCCCATACTAATCAATTCTCCATTGAGAATCTCATAGCGATGTCCATCTTGGGGCAATGCCATAAATTCTTCATCAGTCCACACTTTTTTTTCTAATGTTGATTCAGTTGCAATGGACATAGTTAGCATCCTTAATCCATCCCTATTATATAGCGGTTCTAAATCATTGATCAACTCTCAGAGCAGTTTCTCATAATACTTCAAGCTCCTTGTAACCCTTGTATACTGTTCCCTGTTCCCTTTACTTTCCCTTGTGGATTACAAAACTCAAATGGAAACGCTATATATTCGGTCTATACTTCTGCGCTAGTCCCGCACCTTACACCAAGTTTCACCTCGCCCTCAACATTTAAACACAACTAAAGTGATATCATCAAAAATCTTTTGCTCACCGATAAACTGCCGTAAATCCTCTAGAATAGCATTTTTAATCTGTTCCGCAGGCTGATTCCAGTGTTGACTAATGATGGCGCAAAGACGATCCATCCCATAAAGTTTTTCTTCAGGGTTCATCGCCTCTGTAATCCCATCAGTGTATAGAATGACCGTATCTCCCGGTTGAACATGGATTACAGTATAGCTTAAAAAGCTACTAATATCATCGGTCAGTCCAATAGGTAAGCCTAAATCAATGGTATCAACCCGTTCAATTTCGCCGTTATTTCGACAGATGATTACCTCTTCATGTTGTCCACTAATAATTAACTTATTTTCTTGATAAATCACTAAAGCAAAGGTTAGATTTTTATCAGATTTAATCCGTTCAATATTTTGAAAAATAGTCTCATTTAAGCGAATGAAAAAATCATAGGGACAAATTAAACCAAGATTAATTAACGTTCGCACAGTTACCTGTGTCATGACCATTAATAAACCACTCTCTAAACCATGTCCAGTTACATCACCAATGCAAAAAGCAACCCCAGATGGACTTCTGAGAATATCATAATAGTCTCCCCCTACTTCTGAGGCAGGCTGCATATGAGCCGCAATATCAAGACCGTCAATGGCCGACAGTTCTTCGGGGTTGGGAAGAACCATTCTTTGCATTTTTTCCAGCATCACCAGTTCCGCGCCCATTCTCAAATTTTCATCGGATAGCTTCTGATTTAAAAGAATAATTTCTGCATTCGCTTGTGATAATTTTTCCGTGCGGCTAGCCACTTTGTCTTCTAAGGTGTTAAATAAGTCTTTGAGTTGTTGAGCCATTTCATTGAATTCTTGGGACAAAATTCCCACTTCATCTTTTCGATTAGTCAAGATGATTTGATTTAAGTCTCCTTGTCCTGTTTTGGCAAAGGCTTGGCTGAGTCGTTGGAGAGGGTCAATAATATGGTTAGCAATTTGCCAAGTTATGAGGATGACTAAGATTAAGATAATTAATGTTAGGAATAGGGCAAAAGTCCAAAAACGATAAACTCGCTCTAGAATTTCTCGTTGTTGTTGTTGGACAATGACACCCCAATGATTCGGCAATACCACGGTGTGAGCGAACCATTGAATGTTGTTTTCATCCTCGAACATAAAAAAACCGGAATTCCCCTCAAGCAGTGCTTTAACGGGGGGATAATCTCTAAAATCCTGAAGACTGTATACGGTTTCTATGTTAGGATGAGCTAAGATTTTGCCGCGTTCATCCACTACAAAGGCAAAACCTGTTTGACCTAAAGTTACCGCTTGCACTTTTTCGGTAACATCGGTTAGTTTGATGGCAAGGGCAAGCACGCCTAGTGTTTCTTGGGTGATGTCGTTTATTATGCCAGTGGCAAAGACTACGGCCGGTTTAGCGGAGGTGCGTCCGAGTACGATTTCCCGGGTGATGGGTTCGCCGAGGATGGCTTGTTGGAAATAAGTGCGATCGCTATAATCTGTTAAGTCGGCTTCATCACTGCGGGCTATATTCATCCCATTTAAATTAATGGTATTGATTAAATAAATATCTTCATAAACACGGCTACTCGCGTCTAAAATTGCTTTTTGTGCTGCTGCATCCATGGCTAAAATTCCCGGTTGTTGACTAATATTTTCCAGAATTTTCACCACATTTTGATCCCATTGATTCACATTATTCGCTAACGCCGTATTTTCCTGTCTTAAATGCTGTTTAGCTTCCTTCTGCAAAATCTGTCCCGCTTGATAAGTGGCTAATAACAAAGTACTCAACATCGGGAAGATAATGCTACTAGCGATTAAGAGAATTAAACGCCACCGTAGACTACGATGAATTAGAGAGGGAATCATAAGGACTGTGATGTAGGACTTAAGGAATTTTACCGAGGAACTGGGTCTAAAGCCCCGTCCTTCTAGGACGGCTTTTTCTTGATCTTAAGGCTTCTGATGAGTTCTCTCAAAACATCTGATTTGGAACGACCTGTTGATTCGCAATAGGCTTCTAG
>NZ_JAIHOM010000017.1 GCF_026130165.1 Spirulina subsalsa FACHB-351
TGCTCCCCTGCTCCCCCTCTCCCCTGCTCCCCCGCTCCCCTGCTCCCCCTCTCCCCCGCTCCCCCTCGGGGATCAAGGGAAAAATAATAAAAATTGATACAAACCTCACAAATTCAACACAATTGTCGGTTAGAATGGCCGCATTCACTTGAGCGGGTTCTCCCGGATGAAGAGAAAAGGCTTGGGTGATTAAGCAATCCTCAAGGGTTGGTGAGTGGGGGGCTAATTCGCTTGAAGCCTGAGTTTTTCCTAAACTCTGGTTTCGTTCCTCTTCCCGGACTCCATAGGACTGCTATCTCTATGTTCTATCGTTTATTTCCGATCAGGCTCATGGCATCCTCTTTACCTCCTCCCTTTCTCGCTTACCTTGAGGAAGAACTGGCAATCCCTCGGGAGTCTATTCAGTTAGTCTTGCGTTGTCAGTCTGTCACCCTCAGTTCTTTTCCTATGTTGTTGTGGCAGTATGGTTTGATTAGTTTGGCGCAACTGGAAGAGATTCTGGACTGGCTGGATAATTTGCCGACTCCGGTGTTAACTGTGTGATTAACTCGACGCGCTGGTATAGAAGCGTAGGGCGAACTGCCAAAAGATTTGGGAGCAGTAGAAGAGTGCGATC
Source organism: Spirulina subsalsa FACHB-351 (assembly GCF_026130165.1). Lineage (GTDB taxonomy): Bacteria > Cyanobacteriota > Cyanobacteriia > Cyanobacteriales > Spirulinaceae > Spirulina_A > Spirulina_A subsalsa_A. The sequence goes on from NZ_JAIHOM010000017.1 coordinate 617, forward strand.
GCCAAAAGAGCGGATCCTAACAGCCAAACTCCCGAACTTCGCCCTAAAAGCGTTTGGGCTGGAACCGTGGTGAGAAAAGCTACAGGCACAATAAAGGTGAAGAATACCCGAAACAAACTCGGATAGGCCACTAAGGGAAAACGCCCCGCTTCTAAGAGGCCGCGCAACACTTCGGTAACGTTATAAATCTTGACAAACCAGATACTGGTTGCCCCTAAGATAAACCAGAGACTGTAGAGAATAATCAGGCCCAAGGTGAGGGGAAAGAGGGCGATGAGATAATTCAACGGGTCGAGATTAAGGCGAATGCCCGCGTAGAGAATCAAGATTAGACCAAAGCAGAGATCGGGAAATCCCCAAGGGGAAATCTTGCGCGTCGAGAGCCAAAACTGACTACTAATGGGTTTGAGCAGGACAAAATCGAGGGTTCCCTCTTGAACTTGCTCCACAATGCGGTTGAGATTGGGGCTTAAAAAGGTAGCGGCACAGCCTTGAAGGAAGGTAAATAGGCCCAAGACAATCAGGGCCTCTTCCCAAGTCCACCCGGAGAACTCGTAACCTGTACGATAAAACAAAAATAGCCCGAAGAGGCTACCGGAAAGATTAATGGAACTGGTGAGAGCAGCGATCGCAAAATTGAGCCGATATTCTAGCTCTGCTGCGATCGCCGTACTCCAAAACAACTTTAAAACCTGCCAGTAGCGCATTCCCTAATACTCTGCCTAATACAAAGACAAACTTGAACGTAAAATCACCCCTAAATCTTCCTCGGGATAAATACTAATTAATTCCGCCTTATTCCGACCGCCCAAGAGATAGCCCCCTAAAGCGCCAGCCCCGGCACCGCCTAATATTGTACCAACATTCAGGCGACGACTCCCCGTTACCGTAGAAATCACCGTCGCGGCCGCCGCACCAATGGCCGCCCCCTGTAGAATACTCCCGGTATTGGTTCCCCGCTCAATTTCTTCGGTTCGGGTCACCACCTCGGAACTGCCATCAATGGCAATGCGTTGCGTTCCCTGAGCATTTTCAATGATTAATTCTTCCGCTACAAAGCGCATCCCCTTTTCATCCGGCACCGGTTCAATTTGTCCCACAATTTGACTCCCGGCCGGAATAATCATCCGACGCTGGGAGTCCCGTAAATTCGCCGCCACCGTTAAGGTCAGGGGGACTGTTTCCTCCCGAGTGAGCAGGATTTTCTCTGCTTCCTCATAGCGGACTGGAATTTTCTGCCCAGCGCGCACCGTAAAGCGGGGAATCTCGCTGGGAATTTGTCCCGACGAGGGAAAGAGTTGTGCCGTTGCCGAGAGCGGGATTAAGAGTGGGGCAAATGCACCCATTGTGCAACAGAGAACCATGAGAGTGGATGTTCTAGCCTGCCACGTTTTGCCCAACATAGTGAAAGTGTCCTAATCATGCGCTATTTTGAACTCTAGACGTAAACCCTTCCCCTTTTGTTGCCTCCTAGAAGCGAATCTGGCTATGGTGAATCAGTCCCATTGAACCACAAGCATCGGTATAATACCAATCTCCCGCATTGCCAGCGTTGCCATAGATATTAATGGTTTGGCGCGATCGCACCACACACATAATCGGCCCATTAGGACTACTACGCACATTAGAAGGGGGATCAATCACCAGAGCTACCCAAGCTTCCCCCCCAGCCCCATCTCGGCACACCATATCTAACATATTCGCCGTAGCCTGAGAACGAGGACTGTGGGTGATACCATCATGAAACGTCGTCCAAGTTCCCTCAGAACAATGAGCTTGCCCATTAATGCGTTGTTGCCCCAAAAAGTAAGTAAAATTAACACTGCGAGCGCTGACCGGATTCACCGAACATAAATCCACAAACACACTTTGTCCCGTCACAGCCTGACCCGCATAAGAGCGGCAATTTTGAGGCGATATAGGGGATTGAGAACCTAGCAGTGTCCCCACAATAATACCGACCGGGAGAGTGGTCAACAGAAGAATTCGACCGATTAAATTAAGTTTTTTCATAGTTCCTCCGCAGGGTTTTCACCCGTGGCGAATGATGAGTTAAGGTACTGCACGAACCGCAAAAGGAGGAGATCCATCTCTTCCCCTTACAGAATCTCCAAGGGGAAAGATGTAGGGAGTCAGGCGAAATCGTCGGTAGATACATCTGATTCCCCTAACAAGGGTCAGCTTCTCATTCGATCCTAATTGAGTATTCCTACGGATGCCCTTAAATTCCTGATGTTGTTTACAAAAATGCAGAGATTGAGGGTAAAGCACAACAAAAACTGATGTAATTGCTCTCCTTAAGATTTTTTGTACTAAAGCATTCTTTTTTCTATGTTGGAGAATCACTAATAGGGGAGTTCTGAATTGAAAACCGATGAAACTGTAGAAAAAGCGGGTTGCTCTAAGGTCTTAAAATATTGAACCGATTGGGTTTCAGGTTCTTTAGTATGAGTTGACCAAATTTGCATAGATTGAGTGTCTGAGGCAAAAATGACCCTCGGCCAAATAAATCCATGATAACGTCCTGTGGCTGATGACTCAAGCTGTGCTTCTAAGGGAGTTCCATCATCCAACACTGACCAAACATTTTTAGGCTATCCTTGTGTAATTAATCAAACTGGCTGCGATAAAAGCAATATTACTGACTGAAATCATAATCAAAAATAAGAACCTTTTTTGCTTCAATGCGGCTATAGGATCTGCCACCCATTCAATGATTGGGGCATCAGAATTAGCCTGTAAACTATAGTCCTCAGTGGCTTTTTGAATGGCTTGTTTGTAATAAGAATTACTGCCAGAATCGACTCTTAAACCCGCTTGATGGAGAACTTGCCAATCCCTCCGACAGGGATTAATAGAACTCGCTGTAGTTGAACAAGCAGCCCATAAGGATATGGGATCTTCTATTCGCCAATCTGAGGGGACAATGGGAGCAACAAAATAATAGTAGTAGCGCGTTGTGCGGTCAGCACTATTACGAACTCTGCGACTATAAATTGTAACAGCATTGTTATTTACTGCACCATTATTAAAGTAAAAAATAGTCGCTTTAGGATAGTTAACAGCTTCACTCACTGAGATTTGCTCAACAGTTTCCCCTCTAGCAACTTCATAGTATTGTCCCCCTAAAACTCCTGAAATTCCTGACAAAACTATAAATATAATTGAAATAACTAATTGCCAGCCACTATTGAGGGAAAAGGAGAAAAAAATCGCCGCAATAATGAATGAAAAAATCAAAAAAGCATACATTAATATTGTGGAAATTGTGCTTAACCAAGCACAGCCTAAAAAGATAAAATTACCGACAACTAAACCGAATAAGATAATTTGCCAGAGGGATAAGTTTGCTAGGGGTTTAAAACTAAACATCTAATTTTTACAAAATTTTTCGCCCGGTGAGGAATTGTCGCACTTCTAACATGGCGGAATAGGTTGGGAGAATGTGTAAGGTTTCTTGGGGAGGGGTGTGGGTGAGTGCGGTGGAAATGGCTTCTTCTAGGTTCTCTTGGATGATTAAATTAAGGGGTTTTGCGGCTTCGGAAAGCTTGTCCTGACTGTATTGGAGACGTAATGCCATATCATAGACGCGATCGCCACTTACCACAATGGTTCCCCCATTAGCGACTAATTTCTCTGTATCGACATCCCAAATCCAAGAAACATCCGTGCCATCGGGAATCCGATCATTCAAAACAATTAAACTCACCGAAGATTTACCTTTTGCTTGAATATCATTCACAGCGCGGATGGTTTCATTCATCCCCACGGGATTTTTAGAGAGTAAAATTCTAACGTGCTTGCCGTCTACGGTTAATTCTTCTGCCCTACCAAAGGCTGCCCGGAAGTTTTTAATTGTCTCATCAATGGCAGGGCGTTCAATGCCAATTTCTTGGGCTAAAGTAGCAGCCGCTAGGGTGTTATACTTATTATAAACTCCAATCAAAATTTGTCCCCATTCTGTACTTTGTAATAGTGGGGGACTTTTTTCAAAACCACAACTGGGACAGTGATAATCTCCTAAATGGGACAGGTACACTCCTTTATAGTCTAATAAATGACCGCAACTGGGGCAATAAATAGAGTCTACGGCGTGGGGAATTTCTCCTAAGTATAAGTCGGGTTCGTTTAAGCCAAAAAATAAAACTTTTTGGGGTAAATTTTGCCCAAGATAAGCGAGGGTAGGATCATCGGCATTGAGTACAACAACGGTATCCTTGGGGAGGGGTGAAATGGCTTTTTGCCATCGGAAACTAATGGTGTCTACTTCTCCGTAACGATCCAGTTGATCGCGAAATAGGTTTAAGCCTAAAATATAACGGGGACAACAGTCTTTTAAAATGAGGGGCAAAATGTTTTCATCAACTTCTAAGATGGCGTAATCTCGATTAAGTTTTCCAATCAGGTTAGTATCGGCTAACAGGGCTGTAATTAACCCATTAATTAGGTTAGCACCTGTGGCATTGTGGGTAACGCGATAACCTTGATTTTCCAGAATGGTGCGCAGAAGGAGGGAGGTGGTGGTTTTGCCGTTGGTGCCAACAATCAGAATTACCCCGGATTTAACTTGTTCAAATAAGAGGGGAAGTAAGCGGGGGTGAATGCGTCGGGAAATCTCACCGGGTAAGACGCTAGCTGCACCCAATTTAAGGGCTTTCACGAATGCGGTGACACTTTTGGCAATTCCGACGGCTAATCCTAGACGAATTTGGTCAAATATGTTCATTTTCAGTTAGGGTGAATAGGGGGAGTTGTGCTGTTTAGAAGGGCTTAAATTAAGGGGGGGTTAATCGACGGGGGCAACTCCAGCGAGGTCTAAGATTTGGGGGATTAAGTCCTCTCGTTTGACGGCCATCATGTGGACTCCTTGACACAATTCGCGGGCTAATTTAACTTGTTCGGCGGCAATTTTTACCCCTTCGGCTAGGGGATCTTGGGCTTTGGCGAGACGATCAATAGTGTCTTGTTCGATGTGAACGCCGGGGACACAACGATTAATAAATTCGGCATTTTTGGCGGATTTGAGCAGGAAAATTCCGGCTAAAATGGGTTTGTTATATTGGGATGCGACGTTGTGCATAAATTTATCTAAGCGTTCAAAGTCGCTGACTAATTGACTTTGAAAAAATTGCGCTCCGGCTTCGATTTTGTATTCAAAACGTCGTTTAACACTAGACCAACTTTTAATTTGAGGATCGACGGCCCCTCCGGCAAATAAATCTAAATGACCATCGACGAGGGGTTTGTTGTTAAAGTCTTGACCTTGGTTGAGTTTATCAATCAGTTTTAATAGACGGACGGATTCGAGGTCAAAAACGCCTCGCGCTTGTTTGTGATCTCCGGCGCTGACGGGATCTCCGGTGAGGGCGAGAATGTTGGTGAGTCCGAGGGCATGGGCGCCCATTAAATCAGCTTGTAGTCCGATAACGTTGCGATCGCGGCAAGCAATTTGATAGATCGGTTCTACCCCATTTTGCTGGAGAATGACAGAGGCCGCTAGGGATGACATCCGCAACACCGCCCGACTGCCATCTGTCACGTTAACCGCGTGGACTCGACCTTTCAGCAGTTGAGCCATTTTAATCATATGGCTAGGATCTCCCCCTTTGGGGGGCATCACTTCAGCCGTTACTAAAAATTCTTTATTGTGAACAGCACGACGAAAACGAGTCATTGTAGTTAAAAGAGTAAAGGAATGAGCGTTTTTTCCCCTTGGATAAGGGAGGAAAGAGGGGATTCTCCCTTTCTTATTATCAGCGCCGACGGAACAATTTTTGGCTAATTCGGGCTAAGAGGATATTTAATTCTGGGAGTTTGAGGCCACTGGCTAATCCCAGAAATACCCCAAAGGCGATGGCTGTACTGAGGATAACTTCTCCGGCTAAAAGGAAGATATTATCACTGCCGAAATGCTGCATCCAAAGGGAACTAAACCCCCAACTGGCCGCCGAGGCGATCGCACTACAGCCCATCAATCCTAACAAAATCCCCCCCCACTCCCACAGGGGCAGGCCATTGAGACGACGATGCAGCAGCCACAAAAACACCCCCATTGAGGTGACATTCACCCCCACCGTCGCTAAAACTAATCCCGGTGTCTCAAACTGTTGGACTAATAAATAATCCAACAGGGCATTTAAAAAAATATTGGCAATACTCACCCGAAAGGGCGTTTCCCCATCCCCTAACGCATAGAACACCCGCACCAATACATCCCGCCCTAAATAGAAAAACATCCCAAAACCGTAGGCCATTAAAACCGGGGCGACTAAGAGGGCGGCATCTTCTTCAAAGGCGAAGCGTTTATAAATTAAATCAATAATCGGTTTCGCCAAGGCCACAAAAACGGCCGTCAGAGGGAGCATAGAAAGGGCGCTGAGGAGCAATCCTTGGCGAATCCGTGCTTTTAACTCTAAATGGTGTTCCGGGGCTGCCAAGCGGGAAAAAACGGGCAGCATGGGGACGAGAATAGTATTGGAGAGAATGCCGAGGGGAGTGAGGACGACAAAATTGGCGTAACGCATGGCCGCCGCCGCCCCTTCAATAAAGGAGGCAAAATATAAATCGGTGTAAACGTTAATATGGAGCATCCCCGAGGAGAGGGTAGCGGGGATCATCACCCGCATCACTTCTTGTACTCCCGGCAACTGCCAAGCGAAGCGCAGACGCATCCCCCCCAAACCGGAACGCCATTGGGCGACTTGTTGGGCAATCCATTGTAAAATCCCTCCGGCTAAAGTCCCTCCCGCTAGGACTAAACTGCCGAGGGTAAAATAGGCGGGGGCGTTGATTTGCTCGCCTAAATACCAAAACAGAAAGCCAATCCCGGCGATCGCCGTTAAACTGGAAAACAGGGGGCTAATACTGGGCAACCAATACTGATCCGCCGCGTTTAAGGTGCCAAAACCAATGCCAATTAACCCCGCAAACACCGCCAAGGGGGCCATAATTTGCAATTGCAACACCGCGAGGCGATGATCTACTGGGTTTAAACCGGGAGCCAGCACATCAATACAAAAGTTCGCCCCCAAGGCCACCGCCACCGCCACCACCAGTAAAATGAGGCTGACTAAAGTCGTCACTGTCTCCACGATGGGAGCCGATTCTGATTTATCCCGCTTCGCCAACACACTCACTAGGGCGCTGTGAAAGGGGCCATTGATCCCTCCCAACAGGATTAAGAGAAACCCCGGGATCACGTAGGCGTAAGCATAGGCGTTGACCACTGGACCCACCCCAAAGGCAGCCGCGATCGCCTGTTCCCGAAATAAACCAAAAATCTTACTAATCAGCGTCGCTAGGGCAACAATTCCCGCAATTCCCGCTAGTGAACGTTGTTTGGTCATGAAACCATCCTAAAAAACAGGGTAGGGCAAAGAACGCGCAACACGCGCAACAATCTTAGCCCAGAAAGCCACTTTCTAGGCGTGAACAGGGGTTTTCTTCGCTCAGAAGCCCCTAGCGCGACCGTAGGTTGGTGAAGCGTCCCCTAGGAATGACCACGGGGCAAACCCCGAGCTAAATAAATTGATTTGTACGGAAAAACCTAAACTTCCCATCCAGATTAGATCACGAACGAAGCTCAGAGCAACACGCTTCCAAATACAGATATGGGAAGATTATCCGGTTGGTGCCAACCGAAAAAAGAGGTAACAACAAACAGGTCAAGATGTGAAACACCTTGCTGTTTACCTTTTACTCCCCAAGCTTAGGAATTATTAGAGGTTTGCGCCGCTAACATTTCTTTTAACTTGGCGAGATCATCCGCCCAACGGGGATCCGGTTGTACTCCGCCTGTCTCTGCCGTTTTGGTTGTCCCATTGCGACGAGAAGCATTGTTAGAGCTCCGTTTCCGACCTCCAGCACTTGGAGTCGGAGCGGCTTCACGGGGTTCTTTTTCTGACTTACCCTTACTACGGGGTAAAGCCTTCTCAATTTTTAAAGGACTCTCCATGAAGGTTTCGCCGTTGTGCTTCTCAATCAGTTGATCCGCTACTTCATCATTGGGAACGGTCACGAAGGCAAAGCCCCGACATTTCCCGGTTTTGCGGTCTTTAATTACCTTGGTTGATACATCCTGCCCTACATCGGCAAACACCGCTTGTAACGCTTCGCGATCCACAGGTTCTTTGGGCAAATTACCCACATAAAGACGAATAGACATACTACTCTTCTCCCGACTTTTGTAACTCTAATCGTTGACGAGGGATTTTCAGCCCAGTACCCTCCACGTTTCCCCACAATTAACGATCCGCACCAACAAACAAAGGAGGGGAATCAGACAATCTCTAATTTCCTCCTGCTGTGGTGCGGTTTTTGTTCATGGGGCCTTGCACAATTTGAATAGGTTTCCCGTTTCGGTTTAATCCTAAGACTGTAATCCCAAGAGACTGTAATCCCAAGACTGTTTTTGTTAGGGCTAACTCGCGTTTTTCGACAACGAGTGAGATGGTGGAAAGTTCCCTCAATCTTAATTATTACAGAATGTTTACACAATCCGTCAAACTACTACTTTTTTATTTTCGCACATTGGGGACTCTACAAAAAATTCAGAATGTCTCTAAACTAGACTCCGAGGGAGTTTGAGTAGATATACTTAAAATTTTGTTCATTTTGAGCATTTTCTGAAGAGCATACTTGATACAACTATTACAAGATTAAGTCACAAAACTTAATGTTTTGTTGACGGATCAGCCATAAGTCAGGCTGAAAACTGGTTCAAATGCTGGTTCAAAGACTGGCAACTTTGTCAAACAATTGTTATATTCTGTAATATATAGCAAGTTAACCTTGTTAGACAAAGCCCTCTAAGCTTCCGCTCTCGTCTGGCGAGAAAACCGTTAGAGTTTAAATCTCACCGTCGTTCGTAGTTTGGAGTTCATTCTTATGTCTCAACCCGTTGAATTTTCCTTAGAGCAGCAGTTCAGCATCCGTTCCTTTGAGGATCAGGTGAAAAAGATGAGTCGCGAACAAGCGCAAGATTTTCTGGTCAAACTGTATGAACAGATGCTGGCTCGTGAAAATATGTATAAAGAATTCCTCAAACATGAGTGGGGAATTGGCTCTATGTTGTCCGAGTAGCGATCGCCTTTGAACTGCGACCTCTTTCTCTTGCTTTCTCCCCCTCATCAGATGCGGAAAAAGCTGGGGATCGCGGGACGCAATCCCTTCTGTTAAGGTTTTCCCAAATCCACCAGTCGAGTTGTAGCGTGCAACAATCCAGCGTCAGACCAAACCATCAGGACAGTCAAAAGCATCGGAATCCTAAACCCTCGCACTATATTCCCTAGAACACTATCCTATTTGTGAATCCCCTCTAGATGCCTCACGCTCATTACAGCATTGTCTGGTTTTCCCGGTCTGGTTTTCCCTTCAATTCGTGAACTTAACCCTCTGTCGCCTCTTCCTGAAACGATCCAATATATAGGAGGATGTAGCGCGCAGAATTTTGCACTATAGTGAGAAGAAGTAGTCTAACAGTAGCCATCCTAATGGGGAAAGGCTTTGGTCGGGATATAGGTAACAATATCTAGCCAAGAGTCTGGGAAACCGCCATCTCCATCTAGACCTGTTAGGGTTAAATTGAGAGCGTTCATCCCGGCTTTCTGTGGTAAGCGGAACTTTAGAAAATCGGCCTAATCAATGTTTGAAACCAGTCTAATCTGCACGGACTTTTCCGACGGTCTACACCGCCTCATGGATTTTATTCCCCATTTAGCGGCAGGTGGCCTGAAAAATATTGTTTTTGTTCACAGTGTCCCCCTATGGGAAGAGGGAAATGTTCCTCGGGTCAATGAAAAGGGGATTGAGAAGGGGAAAAAGCGTTTAGCGCAAGCTTTGGAGAATATCCCGGCGGGGGTCAATGTTCAGGTTGAAGTACCGTCGGGTAAACCAAGCGATACCATTCCGAAGTTGGTCAATCAGTATAAGGCCGAGGTGGTCTTTACGGGAACCCCGACCCGCAGTTTAATGCAGGAGCAAATCTTTGGCAGTACGACGGCAGGTTTGACCCGGAATATGAATGTGCCGTTGATGATTTTGCGGCCGCAACTGATCTCAACTTACACAAAGGAGGAGTTAGAGTTACGCTGTCAACATTTATGGCGTTATTTGCTCATTCCCTATAATGATGGTCCTTCGGCACGGTATTTGATTGAACAGATTAAGGAATTAGCTCAAAAGCAACGGGAGAATTTTCCCCGTCAGTGTATGTTGGTGTGGGTGTTGGGGGAAACGGGACGGAAGGAGTTACTCCAAGATTATAAGGCTCAGGCGGCTCAGGAGCGTTTGGCACAGGTGAAGGCTGAGTTAGAGGGGGTAGGTTTGGAAGTGAATACGGCTTTGCGGTCTGGTAATCCCTTGCAGGAAATTTTAGATGCGGCACTGACGTTTGATATTACGGCGATCGCAACCTCTACCCGCAACCGTAACGCTCTGTTAGAACTTACGGCCCCGAGCTTTTCTAATGAAGTCCTCCGACGGTGTTGGTTCCCGGTGTTGTTCTTTTCGCCTAAACGGTGAGAATTCTAGAATACTGTCGGGGGTGGGGAATCAATTAACCTAGGGGAGCATTGTTATGTTCTCCCTACTCATGAACAATGAGTAATGAGTCCGTGAAAATTGAGAATTGATAGTTGATCCTGAAGAATGACCACTCAACCGAAAATTATTGTTCTAGATGATGACCCCACCGGCTCCCAAACGGTGCATAGTTGTTTGTTGTTGATGAATTGGGATGTGGAAACCCTGAAATTGGGTTTAACGGATGCCTCGCCGATCTTTTTTGTGCTGACCAATACCCGCGCCTTAACCCCAGAGAAGGCCGCATCTGTGACCCGAGAGGTCTGTCAGAATTTAAAAATTGCGATCGCCGAAACCCAAACCCAAGAATTTTTAGTCGTCAGTCGTTCCGACTCTACCCTACGCGGCCACTACCCCATTGAAACCGATGTCATTGCGGAGGAACTGGGGGGGTTTGATGCCCATTTTCTCACCCCCGCCTTTTTTGAAGGCGGCCGCATCACCCAAGACAGCGTACATTATCTGTTCATCGACGGCGTGAAAACCCCCGTCCATGAAACCGAATTTGCTCGCGACTCGGTATTTGGTTACAGCACCAGCTACCTCCCCGATTATGTCGCCGAAAAAACCCAAGGTCGCATCCCCTCGGAACAAGTGGAGCGTTTTCTACTCGCCGATATTCGGGCGGGAAGTCAAGAACGATTAAAAAGCTTGACAAATAATCAATGTTGTGCAGTAGACGGGGAAACCCAAGCCGACTTAGATCAATTTGCCCAAGATATTTTAACCTGTGCCGCCCAAGGGAAACGCTTTCTGTTCCGCAGTGCAGCCAGTTTGCTCACCTCCCTCGCTCAGTTGGGGCCCCAACCTGTTCCCCCGGAAGACATGGCACAGTACGAAAGAACCCATCAACCGGGAGTTGTGTTAGTGGGTTCCCATGTGCAGAAAACCACCCAACAACTTAGCCAATTATTGCAAGAACCCGGTGTGGCTCCTGTGGAAGTGGATGTTAAACGGTTGCGGGATAATTTAAGTGAAAAAGCAACCTTAAAACAAGAGATTTTGCAACAGGTTCACGGGGTTTATCAAGGGGGAAAAAATCCGGTTATTTATACCAGTCGGGAAGAATTACAATTTGCCGATATTCAACAACGGCTCGATTTTGGGATTGAGGTGTCGAGTTTGTTAATGGAAATTGTCCAAGGTTTGCCGGGGGATATTAGCTTTTTAATTAGTAAGGGGGGGATTACCTCTAATGATGTTCTCAGCACAGGATTAGGGTTAAGATCCGCCCGTTTATTGGGTCAAATTTTGCCCGGTTGTTCTATGGTGATTACCTCGGAAGATCATCCCCAGTTTCCTAAGTTACCTGTGGTTTTATTCCCCGGCAATGTGGGAGATGCTCAAGGATTAGCGACGGTTTATCAGCGTTTAACAGTTCAGAAGTGAGGAGTGAGAAGTGAGGAGTGAGAAGTGAGAAGTGAGAAGTGAGAAGTGAGAAGTGAGAAGTGAGAATAGAGAATTCTCTTCTTTCCTCCCCCGCTCCCCTGCTCCCCTGCTCCCCTGCTCCCCTGCTCCCCTGCTCCCCTGCTCCCCTGCTCCCCTGCTCCCCTGCTCCCCCGCTCCCCTGCTCCTCTATTCCCGACTCCCCAAGTTATTCAGCAAGCCCTACTTACCGCTTGCCGCTAACTGTTTTTTAGGCAGGGGGGTATATTCGGCGACAATTTGGCGGAAATCTTCCCCTTCGATGGTTTCTCGGTCAATGAGTAAATCGACCAAGTGATCCATCAGAGGACGGTGTTGGGAGATGAGGTCTAAGGCCTTTTCATAACAACCTTGGGCGATCGCCTTCACCTGTTGATCAATCTTACTGGCCACCTCCTCAGAATACTCCGATCTTGATTGCCAGCCTCCCCCTAAAAAGACTTCCGCTTCGGGACTTTCCAGCGCCAGAGGGCCTAAATCAGACATTCCGTAACGAGTGACCATTTCACGGGTTAAATCCGCCACCACTCGTAAATCATTGCTAGCTCCGATGGTGACTTCTGCATCACCGAAAACGATCTGTTCGGCTGCCCGTCCCCCCAAGGTAATGGTAATCCGATCCCTTAACCAAGCGCGACTATAAAAGCCACTGTCGATCATTTCCTCATCAAAGGTCTGTTGAGCAAAGCCTCCTACGCCCCCAGAACGGGGAATAATCGTGACTTTGTTCAAAGGGTCAGAATGTTCCAAGAGGGTCATTAACAGGGCGTGACCGACCTCATGGTAGGCAATCAGACGTTTTTTCTTGCTATCTAATAGGGGATTTAGGGTCATGCCAATGGTGATCCGGTCGAGCGCGTCATCAATTTCTAGCCCGGTGATCGCTTCCTTGCGACGACGGGCCGTTAAAATAGCCGCCTCATTGAGTAAGTTGGCCAAGTCTGCTCCAGAGAGTCCGGGGGTTTTCCGTGCGATCGCCTCCAAAGACACCTCCTCAGATAGTTTTTTCGTCCGACCATGAACCTCCAAAATCCCCAAACGCCCCTTATACCCCGGCAAATCCACCGTTACCTGACGGTCAAACCGTCCCGGCCGCAACAGGGCTGTATCCAACACATCAGGGCGGTTAGTCGCGGCAATGACAATAATTCCCGTATTGCCCTCAAAACCGTCCATCTCCGTTAACAACTGATTGAGGGTTTGTTCCCGTTCATCATTGCCGCCTCCAATACCAGCCCCCCGTTGACGGCCGACCGCATCAATTTCATCAATAAAAATCAAACAGGGAGCATTTTCCTTCGCTTTACGGAATAAATCCCGCACCCGCGAGGCCCCGACCCCGACAAACATCTCCACAAACTCCGACCCAGAAATACTAAAGAAGGGAACCCCAGCCTCCCCAGCAACGGCTTTGGCTAACAGGGTTTTCCCCGTCCCCGGCGGTCCAACGAGTAACACCCCTTTAGGAATTCTTGCCCCAATCGAAGTAAAGCGTTCCGTTTCCTTCAAAAACGTCACCACTTCCTGTAATTCTTCCTTAGCTTCATCAATCCCGGCCACATCATTAAACAGAATCCCGGTTTTGGCTTCCATTTGGAATCGGGCCTTAGACTTGCCAAAATTCAACGCCTGACCGGAAGATGCGGCAGAGCGGCGTAGAATCATGATCACAATGCCAAAGAGGAAAAACAACAGCAGCATATTGACTAATAAACCCATCGCGGCGGAATTATCGCTCTTGGGCTTGACATCAAACTCCACCTGTTGACGACGCACTCGTTCAATTAATTCCGGGTTTTGATCGAATAATTTCACCTGCTTGGGCGTTCCTTGCTGTCCCACTAACTCCACTTCAGCCATGCCCGTGGTGGGGTCATACTGAATGCGTTGCACCTGTCCCTGTTCCACTTGTTCCAGCAATTGGGTATAGGTCAACGTATTGTTGTTTCTCTGTTCTTGGGCTGCTAGGGGCATTCCAGACAGCAGGGTTTGACAAAGCATCCAACCCACCGCCACCTTGAGCAAGGGGTGTTTACGAGGCTGTGAAGGGGATTGTGCGCCTCGTTTTGACTGTCCCTGTCCCAAGGTCATCCAGAACGTTTTATGTTTGCTTGTGTGATGGGCGGTCATAGGTGAGACTCCGTAAATTTCAGATAGATCAACTTCAGCACAGGAGAGGCAATAATTCTTTAGTTTAACGAATCTGTGCGTCGGGGAGAGGGGATGTCGGGGTTTGATACTTGAAAAAAGAGAGAGGGGATGAATGTCCTCTCTCTTGGGTTAGATGAAATCCTTAAATGTTGACTAGGGTTAGGTGGTATTTCACGCCAATTTTAACGACGACGCCCCCCCACAGAGCGACGGGTACCACTGCCAAAACTGTTCCGAGAGCGATTGGCTGGACGATTGGTTTGGGGACGAGATTGACCGGAGGATCTTAAATTGCTTGACCCAAAACCGGAGCCTGTGGAACGATTGGCGTTAGGATTATTCCGTCCTGTGGTGGTGTTGTTGCGCAAATTCCCTGTCGTGCGCAGGGTTTGGCGATTTTTGACCGCCGGGGGAGGGGCGTTGTTCTGTTGTTGATAGCGATTGACGGCCTGATTGTAACTAGAACCATAGCCACCATATCCGGTCATGACTCCACCTGTATAGACGGGGGGGACATAGTATTGGGGGGTAAACAGTAAACTGCCTAACGCTTGACCTGCTAAGGCTCCGGCAAAGGGGGTCCAGAAACTGGATTCTCGACGGACAATGACGGTTTCGGTTTGTCCGGTTTGGGGATTGGTTTGGGTTTCGGTCACATTATGGACATATTCGATTTTAAAGTCTTCGGTGAGGTGTAAAACGGCTTGGTCGTTGTCAATTTTGAGGTAGGTTTTTTGACCCGCTTGGATTTCTTCGTCTGTCAAGCGTGCCATTTGTAAGTCGGTGGTGCGATAGATGGGGGGGGTGCCAGGGGGAGTATTTAGTACCATGAGGGTATATTCTCCGGTTGCGTCATCATACTCTGCTTGCTGGACGGGATACTCTCCTCCAGCGAGTTGAGAACGGGATGCCGCAGGGGGTGCATTGTTGGTGCTGGGATTTTGACTGACGGTGGAACTCCCACAGGCCACTGTGGTCCAACAGAGGGTTAGGGTGAGAAAAAGGACTAGAATTTTTCGCATTATGATTTAATCCAAGGTATTCAATCTCTTTCTATCTTAGTCGAGTCAGAATCCCCCTTGATGGATAGGGGGTTAAGGGGGGAATTTTGGGGGACTAAGCAAAAAAGATGGTGTCATCCCGGACGGGTTCCCCTCCGATGCGTTCTACTTTGCCTTGACAGCAACCACAAAGGAAGTAGAAGCGGATGCTGTCTGTCTCGCTGTTGATTATTTTGTTGAGGCGCGATCGCAGTTTAGCATATTGGGTGGGGGTTAAATCGCACTCAAAGACACTGTACTGCATCCACTGCCCGTAAGATTTGAGGATATTATGAATTTTGGTGCGGCGTTTATCCTCGGAAATATCGTAACTCACAACAACCAACATAAATGATTGAGCCTCGTTACAGAACTTCGTAGGTTGGGTGAAGCGATAGCGCAACCCAACAGTGAAAGTAATTCGTAGGTTGGGTGAAGCGACAGCATAACCCAACAGTGAACAATACTCAACAAATTATTTTAAAACGAGGGGTGGATATTGCTCCGTTTCTGCCATTAAGTATTTGGCTAATAAACGCCCTTGAATTTCAAAAGATTCCTGATAAGTACATTGACGGCCTAAGACGGGATGTTTGAATTTAGATTGTTTTTTTTCTTCATACAAACGGAGAAAAATTTTTAGTCCTTCTAAGGTTAAGGAAACCGCTTCACTTAAGGGTTCTGTGGTGAAATAGTCAGGTTTTAGTTTTTGTTGGTTCAGACTGGCTAAAACGACAGCATCAACAACGAGAGGACGAAACTCTTCCATGAGGTCTAAAGCTAAGGCAGGACGACCATAATGGGGAACGTGAAGATAGCCTAAATAGGGGTCAAATCCGACGATATTAACGGCACTTTGGATATCATGACGTAGGAGAGAGTAACCTAGACTCAATAAGGAGTTAACGGGATCAGTGGGAGGGCGACGATTGCGGGTTTTAAAGCTAAATTGGGGGTTTTGGATGAGTTGATTAAAGCAGTTGAAGTAAGCGGCACTTCCCGCCCCTTCTAGACCGCGTAGGGAGTCTATCTGGTCGTTTTTGGATAGGGGGTTTAGGGCTTGTTCTAGCTTCTGGATGGTGGGTTTAAGGTCTAGGTCAGCATTTTGGCGATCGCGCCGTAATAAAGCATTTTTATAATTTTTGAGTTTTCCGCGAATAAATCCCCGAACTACTTGAATAGCTTTATCTGTTCCGATGGCTTCCCATTGTGCTTTGCGGACGAAGATATTTTTAGTCATTTCGGGTTCTAATCGTCCTAAATATTTCCCGGTTACTTTCAGGAAGCTGAGGGGAATTTTACGCTCTAATAATTCGGTTACGACGGCAGGAGAAACGGTGGCACGCCCTAATGCAACAATCCCTTCTATCTTCATCAAGGGAATATCTAATATTTGTTTTTTGTCTGCTTTAACGGTTAATCGTTCATCTGTTTTTCCAATAAAAGCATCTTCTTGTGTAATGTAGACTGTACCCATGATTACGGTTCCTCGTGATAGGTGTTGACTTTTTTGGTGGCTTGGGGGAGACAATTTTGAGATAAACTGCATCCCTTACAACGCTTGCTATAATTGGGTTTGGGGATTTCTCCTGTTTGGCTGATTTGGCGAATTTTTTGGAGGATTGCGATCGCCTCTTCCCGCAATTCCCGTGAAATTTCCACCCCTTGCCGTTGGTGAGACTGGGCATAATAGAGATACCCCAGTGCAATCTCTTGTCCTGTCATCTCCTCTAAACACAGTGCTTGTGCGCATACTTGCAAAGCATCATTTCCCCACTCTCCCTTTTTCCCCCGTTTATATTCAATGGGGTAAAATTTCCCTCCTTCTGCTTCAATTAAGTCCGCTTTTCCGATAACTTGATATTGTTCGGATTTGAGCCAAATGGAGCGAATTTGCCAGATTTCCCCTTGATTTGTCGTGCCGAATTGGTGAACGCGATCGTGTAAACTTGTCCCTTCAATAGTATATTCATTGTCGGTAAATTCTCCCGCTTCAAACATTCGCCAATAGCGATGAGGACAATAGTCATACTGATTTAAAGCCGCGATAGGGATATATTCATCTGTTAGATTCATGGGGTTTTATCGAGTAAATAGTGAGGGTTATATCCTCCAAGAAAAATCGCCGATATTTGCTGATTTTTAGGGAGATTGAGGGGAGCAAGAGAATGGGCGCCCTTACAAGGATGACGCTGGGTGTTCAGTTGCAGGCAGATGGGATAAATGGTGAGGATATCGTTATAGCCACTATAGTATCCAGCGATAACGACTCGCATTTTGGGGTCATATTTTTGCAGATGTTCAATCAGTTCTTGAACGGTGATCATTGTAGTTTAATAATAGGAGGATGATAGGATTTAATGACTGAAACGATAGGTCATATTTTGAGTCAATATCTTAGGATAAAAGGGTTTAAACCAGAATACGACCTAACATATTTAAATGCGTAGCCCAACATCAAGCTACCCAAAATTCCGCATCATCAGGACATTTGAGGGCAAAACCTGCTTGCGCGATCGCCAAAATACCGGATAAACTGGGAAACAATAGATATTTTTGAGGTTTGATGGTGTGGTAATCTGAAACTTCGACGGGATAACAGCCTAATCCTTGTTTCTTAAGCTTAGAAATTGCCCAACGATTTTTACGATGTTCTTTCACAATTACACTGGGGATGTAAGTATTTTGAATGGCATTTTGTAAAGCTAGGGAAAAATCTGTAGGACGAGTGCTATCTCCTTGTGTTCTTTGAATTGTATAGTTCTTGAACGCATAGAGTTTGCTTAGACAAGTATTTTCAAAGGTTTCTAAGTCTTCAACGGTTAATGAAAAAGTCAGATTATAGGGAGATTCTGCACGTCCTATTAACTCAATAGTTTCTCCGTCTGTGACAAATTCTAAAAATCGTAACAAATGAATGGGATCAAGATTGGTTTCCCCTACTTCATCTAAAAGTAAGTATTGGGGATCATAAACTTTTAGGTTCTCAAAAATACTATCTCGAAAGCGGAAAAGAGGAGAGTAGCTTTCTTGAACAATTATAGCATATTCATGCAACTCTTTAGCCACAGATTTTTCTTTTTTAATCAAATCTTCGATTTCCTCAATAGACGTTTCTCCTGATTTTAAAGCTTGCCACTCTTCTTCATATAAAGCTTTAAGAAAGCTGTTTACAAAGCTACGACCACATTTAATATATTGCCAATCTTTTTGAACTTTTTTTATAGGTAGTTGAGCAATATTGATTGCTCCTTGAATGACTTTCATTCGGTTTCGATAATAACTCCAATCTTTTTGACCTCCTAAAATAGCTTGCAAGTTATGGTATAAATCCATAACAAGATGTTCTTGTGGCAAACCCTCCAAAACTTTCTCAAGTTCTAACAAAGGTTTTGCGATTTCTAAAAAAGCTTCAGATTGCCAATAGACTTTTAAAAAAGGACGCTGCATACAGTCTAGTTTTTCTAACATTTCAGCCAGTGCCTTGCGTCCCCTAGTCGTATCCAACTCCTCAATTCCTTCTTCCCATGCTTTTTGAGGAAGATAAGCAATCGCTGTACTCGGAATATCAGTCTGAGATTTTCCTAAAACTCTTCCAACTCGTCCGATTCTTTGCCAGAATGAAAATTGATCACGGGTGGAGAAAATTAACCAATCTAGATTCTGCTTAGGCGGATTAGGTATTTTTTTGAAATTAAACCCAACATCAACGGTACTGGTAGCTAAAATAACCTGTTTTTGTGCTGCAATTTCTCGATGTGCTGTGGGAGTATTGCCAATAATTCGCCCCACTTGATGTTCTAAACCCTTGGCACGCAATTGATCAGAAATTCGATTTAGAGTATCTTTTGAATCTAGAATAACTGCCCCATTTTGATCAGGATACTGTTTTAAAAACTGAATGACTAATTGTGTAATTGTAGAAATCCATTCTTTTTTTTCTTCAGGTTGTGAACGAATCTCTAAGTTAACCTGTGTTTGAGAAGGAATCAGATTGTTCTGCTGTTCTTTTCCCTCTATATAAGCAATCTTTACTCCTGATATCTCAAGGTTCTTTAAGGCTGCTTGACAAGCCGCTTCTGGTGTTGCTGTAAGTAGAACAATTTTGCGATTATGCTGAAAGTAACCAAAAACTTGAGAGAGGGTGAGATAGAATAATAAACCAACCAGTTGTTTGGCATCATAAAGATGGAATTCATCAAAAATGATGGTCGAAAAACTGCTATAAAATTCACTGGCAATATTGGTTTTATCTAGCTTGTTATAAGCAAAGAATGTGGCATAGTAAAAGATATCAGGATTGGTGACTAATAAAGTTGGATTGCCGCTACATTCAGGAAAAATAGTTGCGGGTTCTCGTAACACATTATAGAGTTTTTCCCCTGATCGTGTTCCTACTCGCTGATCTGACCAAGTTTGGATATGTTTTGCTGAGGCTGCCTTGACTATATGGGGTAAACCTGCTTTTTTTACAAACTCTTTAGCCGCTTGGGTTTGCTGTTCAATCAGCGCATTTGTTGGTGCGATATAAACAGCATTCCGATGAGGATTATGTTTTAATACACTCAGTCCAGCTTCCGTTTTTCCGGTTCCAGTGGGGGCAAGATCCAGAATAATATCATGGGTTTCAGCCACATTAAAAACATCGACTTGATGTTGTAATGCGTTCGGCATACAGCTTTGTAATTCGGAGGGAATTTCTAAGCATTTTGCAATGAATGCTGATTCGAGTTGAATTTCAAGTTTATTCATGATGATGGCTACCACAAAAGTTCAGATTTGCTGGAACGATAAAGTTGCCGATTTGCCAAGCTGCACCGTAAAACTGTAAGTTTTTGAGCAATGAAACAGGAGGAATTGAAAGGACATCAAAGGCAAGCATTTGCAAATTTTGAGGGATATCTCCGGCACTCAGATAGGTATTGCAAAGATAATTGTCCTCTGGTAAATTGCGGATTTCATACTCTTGTATAATCTCTACACGGACTTTGCTAGTAAATTTGCCCACTCGGATATATTCAGGTAGGGTGCGATCGCCAAATACCAGAGTTTGAAAGCGATTATTGCGTTCAATGACTCGTAAACGACCTGTTTGGGGGAAGTTGCTGGGACGAAAACTATTCGGTTTTTTCCCACTCCGCACGATGGGTAAATCCTCCCTTGCCGTTGCAACACGATTATTCGTCATCGCATACCAATAGGCATCAGAAAGGGCGTTAAAGCGTTCAAAACGGAAGGATACTTGTTGATTAACAGGCCATGCAGGAAGGATGTAGGAGTCTCCTGCTAGGGGGGTAAGGTCTTCCAGATAGCGTGGTCTTCCGGTATCCTGTCCTGTGAGACGATAAGGCGATCGCGCCCATCCTAACGCATAAGCTAGGGCATAGTTGCCAATAGTTCCCTCGGTGTAATAGGTGTCTGACAATTCCCGTGAGGCAAAAAAGACAGGTTCAGCACACCATAATTCAACTAATTTAGCCGTTTTAGAAAATGCTTGAGAGGTAGTGATTTCTAATTCAAGTTGTGGCATGATTCAACAAACGAAATAGTATGAATAATTTAGGTCAAGTGAAGCAAGGTCTAACCCAACAGTCCTGGGTAAAGGTGTTGGGCTTTATGTCATTCTAACTAACTGATAAAAACCTTAAGAATCACCCCCTTTTTTCTTTTTTTTACTACTAGCTTCTGGGGTCTTCCGAAACTCTGAATAGGTACTATCTAAGCGTTTTAAAAAGCCTTCTTGCTCAGTTAAAGACCAATGGTGATCAACATCATTTAGAAGGCTGTTTAATTCAGACACAGAAAGTTGCATTGAAATTCCTCGCTTGGTAGTCCAAGTTGAAATAATTTGTTGGGTTGCAGCCACAATCGGCTCAGTTTGTAAAGGATGCTCTAAGGCTATATTTCCGGCTTTCAGTTGATCATAAACACCTTGCACTAACTCAAGAGAACTGGGGAGTTCTGCAATGCCACCAAATACCCCTAAAATTTGGTTGTCCATTCGTCCAACTCGACTGGAAACTGCACCATAGCGTGTGGTGAGTAAGACATTACCTAACACATAACGCAATTCGTCTGCGGTGACATCTTTGAGGGTGACGATATCCAGGAAATGAACTCCTGGTTTAATGTACTCACTGGTATTTAATGCCGTAGAAGCTTTTCCTTCTTCATCCCGCATGGTTCCTGTTTCAAACACGGCGTTGATCGTGCGATCGCCAATTAATTCCGTAGAAGGTAAGATACTAAAGGCATCCTCTGTCCAAATACGGCTTTTTTGCGCTCCTTCTCCTCCTGCGGCAAAACCATAAAGAAAACAATCAATACAATTTTCACAAGGTGCATTCGTATTTAAGGAGCAAATTTTACCATTTTTAGCGGTATAGAGTAACTCATGAGAGCGCAAAAATTCCCGTCCTTTTCGTCGTTCTGGAGCAACTTGTTTGCGTTTAGTCATCACTAAACGAGGAATAATTGTTTTGTCCTGAATCCCTGCGGCAACAGATTCAGTACACATGGGTTCACCTGTGCCTTCTGTCCGAAAAATGGTTTCAGATTGGGTAGTTCGTAACACAACTAAACCAATGGTGCGACCTTTCGGAAAGTTTTCGTACTGAGGAGCGAGGAAAGGGGTTAATTTTTCAATAGACATGGAAATCTCCTAGATTATCGTGTGGTATGTAGAGGCGTATTTTATACGCTGAAGAGGTCTTGAGATTGAGTGACTCAAAGCTTTTAGAACGGTTGGATTATAATACGTTCCATCCAACCTACAATTATTCTGCTTTTTCCTCATTGATTTTGAGGTCTTGCCGTGCTTCTTGCAAGAAGAATAAGTAAGCCGCTTCTAAGGTCTTACTATCAGATAAAAGACGCTCAGGACGGTCATTGTAAACTTCATCAAACATTTGACGTAAAACTTGATAAAATTGCTTAATTTGTTCATATTTAGTTGCTCCTACTCCATGTTCTCGAATCCGGTCTAATCGAGTGTGATATTGCTGCACTAAAGAAGCAAAAACTGTATCCCAATCTAAATGAGATTTGCGAGAACGAACAGCTTTAATGAACTCTGAAAAGGGTTCAGCTTGAGATGTTCTACGGAAAGAACTTCCCCGTAATTTCGCCGTTTCTGCAATCATTGCAGCAGTTTTGAGATAGTATGAAATCTGATCATGTTCTTCTGACATGAGACTCTCCAGTAAAGTGGTTAAAGGTTGTTTTACTTTATTCCAGGTTGCTTCTAAGTTGGGTTCATCTTGTTCTCTTAAAACCCATCGTAAAAGCACATAATAAAGCTGTAAAGGACGTTGAACTGCTCTTGCTAGGTCATACAAGCAATCATCTTTTTTCTGTAAGCTAGCTACAGAAATAGTGAGCTTGCCCAAACATTGTAATCGTTCCAAAACTTTTTCAGCCGTTAACGCATTGGCTCTTACTTTGTCTGAAAGTTGACCGTCACGATAGTATTGTCCATTCCCTAATAAAGCTTGTAATGCAGAAGGAATCCCTTCAACTCGTCCAAATAGCTCCCAGTGGGGTTCAATTTCTAAATTTCCGCCCAAAACAAAGGGGAAACCAAAATCGAGGGCTAAAGCTAATTCTAACGCTAATCGCAAAGATTTGAGTAACGCCAAAGAGCTATTAACTTCCCCCCAAACAATGGGAATAATCACAGTGGATTGAATTAAATCAGGACGCTTTGGTAAAGCTGCACCCACTACTTTATTTGCTTGAAAAGCCACAATATTATCCCGATATAATTGTAACTCATCAACCGTAACTGTTCCACCATCTGCATTGGTACTTGCCTTATCTTCTAGCCATTTTCTCCAAATCGCTTTTAGTTCTGGACTTGAACCTTGAGGTAAGGCAAAATGTAAATAAGTTGGGTCTTGTTTACCCGCTTTAGGAAAGTTTGCCCCAATCGCTAAAAGTTGGTAACTTAAAGCGGCTAAGTTATCCCCCCTACGTTTAGGTTCTGCACTCATTCCTCCGGGTAAACGATTAGAAAATGATTGAACTTTTGTCCCTGGAGGCATTTGATTAGAAATCAGTTCACTAATTTGGGATGAAGTTGTCCCTAACGAGCAACGTTGACGAGGATTTGCTTCAATATAAGAATTGAATTCTGAGAATCCATTCCATTCATTCCTTTGTGATAAATTGAGCAACCGTTGCACGGCAATGATTAGGTCTTCTGGAACTTCATTTTCTTCCGTTTGTCGCAGATCAAAAGAATCTTTTAAAGCTGCTTGAATGCCTTCCATACCTTTAGTTGCAACGACTGATGCAGCGAATAAACTCCGTCCATATTGGGCATTAAATGGTTCTAAAGCATCTCTTCGTTCAGGAGAAATATCCAACTGTTTAGAAATTCGATCCCAAGCATCTTTAGGACTTATTTTTGCTTCTCGATAACTGAGATAAATAGCTTTTAATCCTTCGGAAAAAGCAAATTCTTCAGCGTTAGAAACAGGATAGAGTCCTAATTGTTCTGCCAGTTTAACTGCTTCCTCTCCGGCATCACCTCCATATTTTGCAATATCTTGTGCTAATTTATCAGCTTTATAGGTATTGCTTTTTTTGACCAAAAGAGCATCAACTTGATCTAAGGCAGCATCTGGATTTTGTTGTACTGCTTGGTCATTGACTTTAATACCATCCTTAGTAGCTTTAACTAATTGTTCAACATTGCTGCTAAATACACCGTTAATTTTTTTCTGCCATCGTTGGGCAATTTTTGGAATAATGTTTTCTGTAGGAAAACTATCCCCTAAAAAAATTTGACCATTAGGATTAATGGCTAAAGTATGGAGTCCATGACGATGCAAAATTTCCTCACAAGCCACTAACAATAAAGATGTGAGATATCCGCGCTCTTCCGAGAGGGTAATCTCAAACAGTTGAATATTCCGACCGAGTGCAACAGTAAGCTCCGTTTCAACTTTACTTATTCTCTTTTTTTTGTCAATTCCTAAGTCAAATAAATCTGCCCCGATGAGCATAGCTGCCCAGCGTTTTATATTATTATCTTCAGGTAAAAATCGCAATCCATCACTGGCATTGTGTCCAGAATGTCGTTCAATTAAACGTCTAATTAATTCTAAGTCTTCATCGGTTTTTACCAATTCGGCAACAGCAGCACGTCCTAATTGTTCTTGAAGGAAGGTTTTATCCCGTGCTAAGGTTTTTACATTGCGTCCATCCTCGGCTAGCTTATTTAAATCATGCACCGCAGTAGCTGCTAAAATGCAGCCGCGTTTGTCTTCTGTCACTTTTGCAAGTTTGCTCACCGTCAGGACAAATTGACAAGCAGAATCTAAATGTTCTGCTAAACTGCGTCCTGTGCGCGTGCCATGTTGAGCATGACTCCCATGTAATTCATACAGTTTAGGGCGAATTTCTTTATAGTAGTGGTTTTCAAGGCTTTCTGTTGTAACATTTCCTAGCAAACGACTTCGTTTAAGCATTAATTTTGAACTCCTTCGTAGTCTAAAGTGTATCTAAATAATTAGCAATTTGACGCAAATAAAGAGGGTAGAATTTTAGACTGTTGTGAATTCCTAGAAAAACTTTTCTAGGATCAATCTCTAAATACAAATGGACTAACACATTACGCATTCCTGCTGCTTCAGCAAGTTTTTCTGCCAGTTCAGAAGTTAAAATGCTATACTTTGCAGCTTCTAAGAAATATTCTTTATTTGTCCAATTCTCTCGCTGTTGCAAAATACCGAGTTGAGCCAGCAAATATTTATTGATATCTAATGCTACCTCAGTAATGAGTTGAATCATTCGCTCCACAATTATTTGTGCATCTGTATCTTGTAAAAACTCTTCCAGTGTCATCGATTCATAGCGTTCTAAGCGAGTCAGATATTCTTGGATTTTTTTTATTCGCACGAATACGACATTAATATCTAAATTTTTCATACCCCTCGTTTTTGTAAGAAAGATTCTAAGCTATCGCGTAATATTTTGCGCTCTTCGAGCAGTTCTTGTTCACTCATCACCACTTGTTGTCGGAATTTTTCAAATAATCCCGATTCTTCCTCATACAAGAGCTTTCCATACTCAGCAATTTGATAAGCGAGTAAAGGAGGACAGCGCTCTAGTTCAACAATATCTATTTTTTCACTGGGAATTTGGAAGTAATCTGAGAACACCATATAAATTTTCAGAAATTCCCAACTTTGAGCTTTTTGAATCATTTGTTCATATAATTCGTGATCATAAAGAACAGCAAAATCCCAATCACTATTCACATGAGGATTTCCCTTTGCTCTTGAACCAAAGAGAATGAGCATTTTGAGATAGGGAAGTTCTTGCAAGATGGCGGAGTTAGGAGCAATGGGGTGAATCATGGGTTTAGAGGAAAGAAGGGGGATGTTTTGCGGTTGGGATGCAAGATTGATATTGTACGGAATGCTGAAAAAGCCTATTTCCAAAGAATGAGTTTTTGGGGTTTTGGGATGGGAACAGATTGAATCTGTTCCCATTACGGTCAAATCTAAATGATTACTCTTGACTCAATCACCAAACGATATTCATGTTGTTGATCTTCAAGACGACGACGCGTGTCGAACTTGTAACCTCGCTTACGAAGAATGTGCATCGTTGCAGAAAACCGATGACTGATTTTTTTAACCAATTCTTCAGTAGAGTGCCAAGCACCATCGGACATAAGCTCGATCATTTGTTCGGGTAAGCTTTTTTTCATGAGTAAAATTCCTCATAGATTGGATATTGCCAACCAGACGAGTTCTGTCTTACCCTAGAGGTTAGAAAGAATATTAATCAGAGAGGACTAGACAGACGACTGTCTGGTTCGCTTTTTTTAGTATAGCAGATTTCTGGGTTAGTGCGGCAATGGATACGAAAATCCTCCGCAACAGAATCTATCGTTGAGGTATAATGACACTTAGCACCCCACAACCTATAAGGAATTGAAAAAGTGCCGCAATTGATATGAGGACTTGTCCATCTCATCAACCAATACCTACGAGGGTTTGAGAGCCAGAGCTTGTCTCTGGCTTTATCATTGAATTCTTCCATCTCGTTGACCTCCTTCTAACACTACATCTTCATAAATCTCTGTAATCACACCTTCCCACCCCACACTCCTGAATGCGACTGACTCCCCCTCGGTGTAGGTGTACAACTCCCAAATCCCCTGATCGTTGCGGTGAAAACACTCCACTGTTATTTGATCAGCACTCACTAAGATGTACTCCTGTAACTCGGCAATTTGACGATAATTTTGAAACTTGCGGCCTCGATCAAAAGCTTCGGTACTGGGAGACAATACCTCAATAATGAGACAGGGATGATATAAAACTCGCGTTGCGCGTCTGTCTCGTTCATCGCAACTCACCATCACATCTGGATAATGAAATGGCCCCTGTTCAGAAATTCCCACTTTGGCATCGGCCATTTGCACTTTGCATCCTCTTCCTCGCAGGTGATTTTTTAGGAGTGTCGTGAGGTTAACGGCTAAATCATTATGGGGAATTGTTCCCCCTGTCATGGCGTATACTTTCCCCTCTAGATATTCATATTTTAGGGGTTGTTTTTCCTCCCATTCTAGGTATTCTTGGGGGGGCATGGGGATAGGATCTAAGGCGGCAATCATGATTGATGATTCTCCTCAATTCGTTGATTTAGACGGGTTTTAGGGTGATGGAATAGGGGGACATAGTAGATTAGTTTAATCGATTATATTAAGTATCAGATTGTCTAATTCTCACCCTTCCTCGTTCGGCAGTAATGATTGCACCTGATGCTAATTCTGCGCCGTAAGTCGTTAAAATTTGTAGGCAAATAGTACATTGTTGTTGAGTGCTAAGATTGACTAAACGGAGAATGCCACAGTGGGGATGTTGTTGAAGAATAGCTAATTCACCAAAATCTTTATCTAGGGTTACGAGAATACGATTTTCACGATAGGCTGTTGCTAAAATCTCTTCATCATCGGGATCGGTTAGCCAGTCTCCTGTCCAAACCACATCAAAACCTGCTTTTAAAAGGTGTGAAAGTACCAATGCTGATACACAGGTATCTAATAAAATTCTCATGGGACAGCTTTCATAATCAAGGGTTCTACTCGTTCCCGACTAACTAATCGATAAGCATATAATAAACAAGCTTGAATATCTTCAGGTTCAAGCCAAGAATAAGCCGCTAATATGGTTTCAGTTGTGTCTCCTGCGGCTAACATTCCTAAGATATGTTCAACGGCTAAACGACGACCTCGAATGATTGGTTTTCCTCGGAAAATATTCGGATCAATCGTAATTCTGGCTAAGAGTTGTTCATCGGTCATAGTTCACCTCAATTATGGTGTTTATTCTCATATCTCCTTCATTCTAGAACAAATTTACGAATCTAGAACAAATTCATAAATGCACTTAGCAGCAAATCTGCCTAAAAACCTTTACAATACATACTATGGCACATAAAACAAAAAAGTGCAAGTATTAATATGCCCAGAAAAAAAGAAACACTGACACTATCAATTCCGCCGGGGACGAAGGAACAACTCGAAGAGGTTGCCCGTCGCCTGAATATCTTGTGGGGCAATAGTCCGAGCATTTCTGGGTTGTTGGTGGCGATCGCCCAAGGGGAAGTAGAAACCGGAAAACCCTTTACCCTCAACTCTTCCCAAGTCCACGCACTCCAACAAGTGATTAAGGCTTTGGTAGACTCTGGACAGATGGCCGAAGCGAAAACTATCGTTGAGCTTTTACTCGCCCGAGGACAGCTAGAAAGCCCCCTGCGTAAGGCTTTAGTACAACAGATTAGTCATGATACGGAGGCCTGGCGCAGGGTGGTGGATGGGCAGATTGAGAAACAACAACCCTTTCACTTAATTTACACCAACAGTCAGAAAGAACATGAAGAATTTAACGTGCAGTATGGTCAGATTGGCTTTAGTGAGAAACGCTTTTACCTTGAGGCCTGGTGTGAGGAGATCAGTCCAGATCAACAGATCCCTGAACTCCAACACAATCGCTGCTTTCGTTTAGATCGGATTGTCAATGTCTTGCAGTATGACGGAACTTGGCGTAAAGAGGGGTTAGGTTACATTGAAGTGCAATTACACTTTAAGGGTGGAATGGTAAAAGCCTATGAACCGAAAGAAGATGACCTGGAAAACGAAGTCATGGGAGACATTCGCCAAGTAGTGCGGAAAGTGACTAATCCTTTTTGGTTAGTCCGGGAGGTCTTTCGCTATGGGAATGACTGCGAAATTGTGGCCCCGGAGTCGGTGCGGAATATCTTCAAGGAGAAACTTGGGGAAATGTGCCAACAGTACGATCTCCCCTTAGGATTAGAACGAACGGACTGAGGCAGCCCGTTTGAATAGGGTGCAGTATTCCTCATGTCCCCCCGCAAAGACCAAATTCAAGGTCAGGGGATCGTCTACATCTTTGGGATCACAAGGGTTTTCGGTCACTTTCGCCTCGCCGTTCACCTGTTCTACTTTCACGGAACGGCGATTTTTCACCTCTCCCCTGCTACTGTCAATGTAAACGACCACATTCCCCATCTTGAAGGCCTCACCAATATTCTGGACGAGTTGGAGGAAATTGCGATCGCTCCCCCCCCGACAAACCACCCGTTTCCCCTCTCGCTCCTCCACTTGACTGGTGACAGTATCCCCTACCCCCACTATCACAGGCATCCACTGGGGGTCAAAATGGCGCTGAACCAGGTCTAATAGCCCCTCTAAGGTCTGGGGAGCCGTGCGAACACTAAAAGACTCTCCGAGGGGGTAAGTCCCCGTGCGTTGGCCATAATAGCGGTTTAGCAACGCCACCACCCCAGCCTCCTTAACCCCTCCAGTCAGCATAAATTGAAAGTCTGTCGTCCCCGAATCCCCCTCAGCAAAGGGTTTGAGTCGTTCTAAACCCCGTTCATCTCGGCCTAAATTGGGGGCATAGTGAACAAAGAAAGAATCGCCTAATCCCTGCGCGGCCGCCTCTTGTAGCAGTTGGGACATCAGATGTGCGATCGCCTCCTGCAACTTCCCATACCATCCCGCCTGATTTTGTTCTCGCAACAGCCCATAAAAAGTGTTTAAATTCGCCGTAGGAGAAGCCACATTATCTAACACCGAGGCATCAATAGCACCCTCGATCAATTCAGGAGAAAACCCCGGCAAATAATGAGAGGCAAACTGTTCTAAACACCCTTGAATTCGTTCAGGAACAGCCCCTAAAAACTGCAATTCCGCCTCACTCACCCCCGGATGGTCAATGCGTCCTTTCCGGTCTTGCCATTGTACTCCGCCCGCCGCTAAACCCGGTAAATAAAAACCTTGCCTTTGGGCAATTTCTACACCCCCAGCCGCCCGTTCCACAATTCCATTAACCCCCCGTTTGCCAATATGTTCCCCATTAGTTAACACATAAAAATGACCCTCAAATTGTTGAGTCGCTTTCACATAATCAAGGTCAATCACTCGGTTTAATGGGTCTTGAACTAAGCCCATACAAACCCCATCTAAATCTTGAATAATTAAGACATTTTCAATTTCAGTGAGTAGGTTAAATAATTGCTCTGTTTTCAAAGAAAGACAGGATTCTGTTAACAGAGGATGTGCGGAAACCATTTAAAATTCTCCCAAATTTTGCCAACCTATCTATTTTCTCAGCAGGGAAGCCATCTCCCAAATTACTGAGATAGCTGCGCCCCACTACCTTCTCGCCTTCGACAAAGCTCAGTGATCACTAACCTTGACTCAGAAGCTCCTTGTTATTACAGAGGGTAGAAAAACAGGCTTTACCCGTTAGGGTAAAACAAAATCGCCCCCTTGACAAATCTGGGGGCTATAAAAGTATTAAAACAAGAGAATTTTAACAATGTAGGTCACGTCCATCACTTCGGGTGAATTTTCTGCTGTTTATGACGATATAGCGTTTCCCAATCATTTATGAACTCTCAGAGAGGTTTCTCCTAATACTTCAATCTCCTTAATTCTAGTCCTCTAAGTTTTCTAAATCTTCAGGAGTATTGCAGTTAAATAGCATTTGATCAACCCTTGAATTTATCGCCAGAGGCTTAACCTCAACTTGTTCTAGTAAGCCTTGAAAAGAACGCCTATTTTGCCCTAAATACTGTTGTAAATAGGGAATAATATGGGGACGATAAAAAGCACATAAAGGTTGCCAGTATTTCTCTGATTTAGGGACAACGGCTAAAATATTAGGCTCAAGGTTTTCTAAATCTTTAATCCAAGCTTTAATAATATCTTCCTGTAAATAGGGCAAATCACAAGCTAGGAGTAAAACCCAATCCGGTAAAGAGAACTGAGCTAATTGGTCTAAACCTTCAACCAAAGCCACTAAAGAACCTTGTCCGGGTGTTTTTTCTCCCAAGAATTGAATATTGCTAGAACATAACTCTTGATAGCGTTCTGGCCAAGGGGTTAGGATATACACTTGAGAACAACAGCTTTCGGCAACCTTTAGCACTCGTTGCAGCAGAGGGATATTTTGATAGGGGATTAGGGCTTTATCTTGCCCCATTCTTGAACTTTGACCTCCGGCCAATACCAAAGCATAAACGGTTAAAGGGGGGGGGGATAACATAACTTTAACTCCGACTGGCAAAATTTATTGTAAGATAGGGAGAAACTATAAAAAACAACAAAGTCTGATTGATTCTGATTTTATCAATTGTTAAAGAAGCCCTTCTCAATAGGTTGTAATGGGGGGGTAACTCATGAACTACTCCGACAATATGGGTGAAGATTCCAAAAGATTACAACTTAAATAGGATGGCCATAGCCCAAGACTCAATCATTCTCAAAACTCAAGGATAAATGACAGCATGATTAACAATAAACCCCGAGATACCCAAATTATACCCATTAGTGCCGAAACAACAGTTATCCGATCTCGCACTTGGGATAGATTGAAATTTGAAATTGAATATGCGCTACAAAAGGGAACAACGGCTAATTCCTTTATTATTAAAGCTCATAAAACGGCCGTGATTGACTTGCCCGGGGAATCTTTTACAGAGATTTTTTTAAAGGCACTAACGCAACGGTTTTCAGTGAGTGAAATTGATTATGTAATCTGTGGTCATATTAACCCGAATCGGGCTGTCACGCTGAAAGCTTTGTTAGAAATTGCGCCGGATGTGACTATTATTTGCTCGAATCCGGGGGCTATTTCCTTGCGTAAAATTTTACCGGATCAGGCATTAAATATTCAAGTGGTGAAGGGGGGGGACACTCTAGATTTAGGTCAGGGGCATAATTTGGAGTTTATTTTAACTCCTAGTCCTCGCTGGTCGGATCAAATGTGTACCTATGACCCCAAAACTCAAATTCTATATACGGGTAAATTGTTTGGGGCCCACGTTTGCGGGGATCAGATTTTTGATGAGGGGTGGCAGGTTTATCGAGACGATCGACGCTATTATTTTGATTGTTTGATGGCTCCCCATGCTAATCAGGTGGAGACGGCGTTAGAGAAGTTGGCCAATAAATCGGCTAAGTTGTATGCAACAGGTCACGGGCCGTTAGTGCGTTACGGTTTGACTGAGTTAACGGGACTGTATAAAACTTGGGTTGAACAACAGCAAAACCAACAAAATCGGGTAGCTTTAATCTATGCGTCGGCCTATGGCAATACGGCGATTGTGGCACAGGCGATCGCACGAGGAATCACGAAGGCTGGAGTGGCTGTAGATTCCATCAATTGCGAGTTTACGGACCCTGAAGAAATTAAAACCGCCGTCACCCAATCGGCCGGGTTTATTATGGGATCTCCTACCTTGGGGGGTCATGCCCCTACCCAAGTTCAAACGGCACTCGGATTAGTGATCTCAACAGCCGATAAACAACAATTGGCGGGGGTGTTTGGCTCCTATGGTTGGAGTGGGGAGGCCATTGATTTATTGGAGGGGAAATTACGGGATGCGGGGTATCGTTTCGGTTTTGATCCCATTCGCGTTAAGTTCAAACCAACGGACACGATTATTAAGTATTGTGAAGAAGTGGGGACAGATTTTGCCCAACTGGTGAAGCGGCGACAGAAGCAGAAAAAGCCGAAAGCGTCAGTGAGTGAGTCCCAATCAGCGCGGACAGAACAAGCGGTAGGGCGTATTGTGGGGTCTTTATCGGTGGTGACGACCCGCAAAGGCGAACTTTCTAACGCTATGTTAGCATCGTGGGTGTCTCAGGCCAGTTTTAGCCCTCCGGGTTTAACCATTGCGGTGGCCAAAGAACGGGCGATCGCAGACTTAATGCACCGTGGGGATAAATTTGTCCTCAACATCTTGCAGGAAGGGAAACAACTCCGTAAACACTTTATGAAAAACTTCGCCCCCGGTGAAGATCGGTTTGTGGGGTTGGAAACGGAAACCGCAGAAAATGGTTGTCCCATTCTAAAACAAGCCTTAGCCTATCTAGAATGTCGTGTTAATGACCGTATGGAATGCGGCGATCATTGGCTGGTCTATGCGGTGGTGGATAGTGGCAAGGTGTTAGATAACGAGGGGATAACGGCAGTTCATCATCGGAAGACAGGCATTTACTATTAATGGCGATTCCTTCTCAATGGCAATTTTGGCGCAAAAAACCCAGTTCCCCTAAACCCAGGGATCTCAGTAGTGGATCTCGATCCAAAACCGATAATTCCGCCTTAGTTGGCAAGCGAATCTATTGGAAACGGGCGAGTGTGGGGATGATGGTCTTTTGGGCGCTCTGTGGTGCGATCGCCACAACCCAAAATAACGCCACCGTGCAATGGTTAGACAACCAACTGCGCACCCTCTGGTTTCATCTCCATCCCCCCTCGGGAGTGCCGGAAAAGATCGTCATTATTGCCATTGATGACTATTCCATTGCCCAAGGGACAGATTATGCCAAAAACCCCGACTTAACCTATCTCGAACCCATTCAACGCTGGCCGTGGGAGCGCCAAGTCTACGCCCAAGTGATCGAAAAAGTGTTAGATAGTGGGGCAAAAGTAATTGCCTTTGATCTGCTCTTTGACCTGCCCAGTGGCTACGGAGAGGCCGATGATCAAGCGTTAGAACAAGCCTTGCGAGACTATGGACCACGAGTCGTTTTAGCCGCCAGCTACGAACAAAGTAACGTTCGACGAGGGGAAATGTTGCGCTTAATCTCCCCCCAATTTGCCGAGAGCGTCCCGAACTTAAATCTAGGATTCATCAACTATCTCTATGAAAATGATGGGCGGATTCACCGCTTAGGGCGGGTGTTTCAGGAAAGTTGGCTCGCCCTGAATCCTGACTTACGGGAACTGTTTCAAGAATTTATGGGGGTGATGCCGTCTTTTGCCCAAGCCACCGTACAAGGGGCTGATTTACCCCAAATTGAGGGACCCGGTGAGGGGATTTTCTTCCGAGGGCCCCGCTACAGCTTTGAGTATATTCCCTTTGTGGATTTGCTCGATCCCGACAATTGGCATAGTTATCTCGGCAGTGGGGCTTACTTTCAGGACAAAATTGTACTGGTGGGAGTAACCTCTGAACTCGCCCAAGACTTCCACCGCACCGCCGTAGATGAACGAATGCCGGGCATTGAAATCCATGCCAATGCGATCGCCACCTTACTCACCGGGCAAGCCCTACGAGAAGCCTTTCCCCAGCCCCTCACCAAAGGCGCTGTCGTGTTAATCTCCACCCTCCTCCTCGGTGTATGGATTAGTCAACGGAAATATTGGTTCCATAGTCTCCTGTGGGCTGTAGGTTTTATGGTGTTGTGGAGTGGGGGCAGTTATCTCCTCTGTTTTTACGCCCAAATCCTCATCCCCACAGCCGTTCCCCTCACCCTGTTGACCTTAACAGGCATCTCTACCGCCACCTTGGGAGTCGTGCGCGAATTCTTAATTAAACAGAACCTGCGCACCACCCTGAAACATTACGCCTCCTCCCCCATTATTCAAGAAATTATTGCCCAACAAGACGACTTTCACGACCTCCTCGCAGAACGAGAACGAGAAGTTCTCGCGACTAAATTAGTGGGACGCTATCAAGTGCTGAAAAAACTCAGCGCCGGGGGATTTGGCGAGACATATATTGCCCTAGATACCCTGCGGCCGGGAAAACCCCAATGTGTGGTTAAACAACTCCATCCCACCACCAATGATCTCCGTTACTGGCAACTGGCCAAGCGTTTATTTGTTAAAGAAGCAGAAACCCTCGAACGCTTAGGCAAACACGACCAAATCCCCCAACTGTTGGCCTATTTTGAGGAAGGAGACGAGTTTTATTTAGTGCAGGAATTAATTGAAGGCCACCCCTTGGGTCAAGAATTTAGCCGGGATGTCCCCTTCTCAGAAGTAGAAGTGATTGACCTGTTACGAGACCTCTTAGAGGTTTTATTGTTCATCCATGAGCAGGGGGTGATTCACCGGGATATTAAACCCGATAATATTATCCGTCGTCAGTCCGATCATAAACTGGTGTTGATTGACTTTGGGACGGTCAAAGAAATGCAGATGCAATGGCAAGATGATCCCGAACATCAAACCAACCTGACCATTGCCATTGGGACAAAAGGCTACACCCCCAAAGAGCAGGCCGTTGGACGACCCCGTTTTAGTAGTGATATTTATGCCACGGGAATGATTGCCCTGCGCGCTTTAACCTTACTCCATCCCACCCAACTCGAAGAAGATCCCCGCACGGGGGAGTTACTCTGGGAACACTTCAGTTTCGGCATCAGTCCAGAACTCTCGACCATCCTCAATAAGATGATTCGCTCCCATGTGCGCGATCGCTACCAAAACGCCAAAGATGTCCTCTGTGACCTACAACCCTTAATTCAGCGTTATCAGTACCAACTCGCCCACCTTCCCCATCGTAGTCAGACCTACACCCCCACCGCCCCAGAGTCTGTCCCCTCCACAGCCTTTATGCCCACCTCCGACGCAGACACCCAAACCGTCGCCGATGAGGAGGGGGTAACAGCCATTGATCCCGTAGAAGCGACCACTCAACCCCTCCCCAACGAAGAGATCACAGCCATTGATCCCGTAGAAGCGACCACTCAACCCCTCCCCAACGAAGAGATCACAGCCATTGATCCCACTCAGGACGATTCTGAGCGGAGGTTCTCTAAACAGGCGGATTCCCATGCCCCTGACGCAAAAACAGCCCCCTTACCGCAGGAAAATGTCAATCCTCATTTATCCCGGAAGCAACAGGAACATACCGCACTGACTCCCCTGGAAGATGTTACCCGTCCCCTTGGGGATGAGCCTTGACCTCCATAGGGCTTGCTGAATAACTCTACTCGTAGGGCTAGGGAATCGGGAATTGATAATTGATAATTTTTCCCCCGCTCCCCTGCTCCCCGATTACCGGGATGAGAGCCTTATTCAGCAGACCCTAATGAGTAGTGGGTCAGGACTACCGAATTGTAGTAATCCCGACCCACTCTAAAACTATCTAAATTGACCTCTAATACGAGGGCGAATCCATTAAATCACTAGGATTCAACCGGATTAGAAACCACCGTTTCCGCCTCCGTCTCCGAGTCACGGAACGCTAAACGGAGGAAAGGAGGAGCTAAAAACGTGGTGAGAATGACCATCATAATAATGGCAGCATCGAGAGATTCCGACAGAACCCCGCTTGCACTACCCACACCAGCAAACACTAACCCCACTTCACCCCGGGGCACCATACCCACCCCAATAGCTAAACGGTTGATATTGGGTTGACCGAACACCGTCCATCCGGTGACAACCTTCCCCACAATGGCCACCACAATTAAGAAGGCCGCAATAATTAAACCCTCACGGTTAGCGGGATTCGCCGGATTCAACACACTTAAATCCGTTTTTGCCCCCACCGTGACAAAGAAAATCGGTACAAGAATGTCAGCAATCGGCATCACCTGCTTATCCAATTCCTTGCGCTTGTCCGTTTCATCCAACACCAAACCCGCCGCAAAAGCCCCTAAAATGGCTTCGAGGTGAATCGCATTGGCCAGAAACGCCATAAAGAAAGCGAAGACAAACGCCGGAATCACAAGGTTTCCGCGAGTTTTGAGTTTATCTGCGATCGCCACAAAACTCTGGTTAAACACTTTCCCCAACAAAATCGACCCCAACAGGAAGCCACTGGCACTAATAATCAGGTAAATGACATTCATCACATCCACTTCACCCGTTTTCGCCAGACTAGCCACCACCGCTAAGACAATAATCCCCAAGACATCATCAATCACCGCCGCCCCGAGGATAATTTGACCTTCCGAAGACTTAAGGCGACCAATTTCCGACAACACCTTAGACGTAATACCAATACTGGTAGCCGTCAAAGCAGCCCCCGCGAAAATCGCCGGAATAGTGGGAACCCCAAACACTAGGATTAAGCCAGCCGTGCCAGCCACAAAGGGGACAGTCACCCCCATCACCGCCACAACAACAGCTTGAACACCCACCTTCATCAATTCCCGTAAATTGGACTCCA
Source organism: Spirulina subsalsa FACHB-351 (assembly GCF_026130165.1). Classification (GTDB taxonomy): domain Bacteria; phylum Cyanobacteriota; class Cyanobacteriia; order Cyanobacteriales; family Spirulinaceae; genus Spirulina_A; species Spirulina_A subsalsa_A. The sequence goes on from NZ_JAIHOM010000017.1 coordinate 37,276, forward strand.
GTCCAATCTCAAACAGGAGAACAATCACCCCCAATTCTGCCAACAGGGAAATGACCTCACTTTGGCTAGCAAACACCTCACCCGCCGCTTCTGGAGACAGAGGAGTAATAGCATTTAAAACCCCCATAATCAGGGAATTTCCCGCCTCTGCGCCCCCTTCAGGAAACACCAACAAATGCAAAGCAGAGGCACCAATCAGCACCCCTCCCACCAATTCCCCCAGCACCGGAGGCAAATTCAGCAGACGGGATAACTCCCCCCCCAACTTACTCGCCACATAAATCACCACCAAACTCAGCAGCACCCCAGCCAGAATCGTTGGGCTATTCTCAGATACCGCTTCCGTTGCCAAAAGGGGAGTCGTCCACCCCTGAACCAAAGATTCTAATAACATCATCTCCATGTACTACTACAACCTTGCCCTATTAAAGGCTATTGCGGTCACTTTTGTAATCTAACCATAGACATAAGTCAATGATTTTTAAATTGGCATTGATTATTCTGAATAGACGCTAGGATCTCACCGAGTTTCCACCCCAGAATCGGTCATTTTGACAATCTAACCATAGATAGAAGTCAATGATTACATTTTTGACATAGATTCTCTTCAATACAATGCTTGGTTTTTCCCTAGCCCCCGGCTCTCAATCAACTGATTAACTCTCTCATTTATTTAATGAATATTTCAATCACTCAAGTTACAAACACCATTCACCTGCGTAACTTGCGGGGTGATATCCTCGGAGGAGTCACCGCCGCTATTATTTCCCTGCCGATGGCGCTCGCCTTCGGTGTAGCTTCCGGTGCAGGTGCAGCCGCCGGACTCTACGGGGCCGTTTGTGTTGGTTTCTTCGCCGCCCTTTTTGGAGGAACACCCACCCTCATGTCGGAGCCTACAGGCCCCATGACGGTAGTCATGACGGCCGTAGTCGCCAGTTTCATCGCCAAAGATCCCGAAAATGGCTTAGTTATGGCCTTTACTGTCGTCATGTTGGCCGGGGTTTTTCAGATTATTTTCGGCTTGTTGAAATTAGGTAAATATATCACCCTAATGCCCTACACCGTGATTTCCGGCTTCATGTCCGGGATTGGGTTAATTATGGTTATCCTACAAGTCGGTCCCTTTTTAGGTCAAGCTAACCCTAAAGGTGGCGTGTTAGCCATTGTGCAGAACCTCCCCAATTTAATCAATAATATTAACCCACTGGAAACGATTTTAGGGGTGTTAACCGTTTCCTTAATTTACCTGACCCCGAAACAAGTTAAACGCTTTTGTCCTCCTCAACTCATTGCTTTAATTGCCGGAACAGCCGTTTATTTAATCTTCTTTCACAACAGCGAAATTCGCATCATTGGGGAAATTACCCTCGGTCTTCCCACCCTTCAATTCCCCACCTTCCGCGCAGATTTAGTCCAGGAAATGGTCATTGATGGGTTAGTGTTAGGGATGTTAGGTTGTATTGACTCTCTCTTAACTTCTGTCATTGCCGATAGTTTGACCCAAACCGAACACAATTCTAATAAAGAATTAATTGGTCAAGGCATTGGGAATATCATGTCTGGTTTCTGTGGTGGATTGCCCGGTGCCGGGGCAACGATGGGAACAGTCGTTAACATCCAAACAGGGGGCTTAACAGCACTTTCCGGCATGGCACGGGCCGGGGTGTTATTAGTCGTCATTTTCGGTGCGGCTGAATTAACTCGCAATATCCCCCTCGCTGTATTGGCCGGGATTGCCCTGAAAGTCGGGATTGATATTATTGACTGGAAATTCCTCAGACGGGCGCACAAATTATCCTTAAAAGCTGCCGCGATTATGTATGGGGTGATGTTACTCACCGTATTTGTAGACTTAATTGTTGCGGTGGGTGTGGGTGTATTTATTGCCAATGTGTTAACCATTAATCGTCTGGCAGAAATTCAATCCGAGAAGGTTAAAACCATTGATACTCCCGGCGACGAGGTGCTAAAAAATGAGGAAGCTAAACAGTTACTTCATGATGCCAATGGTCAGGTTCTCTTATTACACTTAGGCGGTCCGATGAGTTTTGGGGCAGCTAAAGCTATCACCCAGCGTCAATCGATTTTAGATAATTACAAAGTCGTGATTCTAGATTTAAGTGATGTGCCTTTGTTGGGGGTAACGGCTACTTTAGCTCTTGAGAAACTGGTAGATACTGCTTACGAAAAATCTATTCCGGTGTTCATTGTTGGGGCAGAGGGTAAAGTGCAGCAACGTCTGCAACGCTTTAATATTCTAGATCGCATTCCCTTACATCATCGGGTTGCTACTCGTTTAGAAGCGTTACAACAAGCCACTCAATTAATTCATCCAGTGGTGTTAGAGTCTCCTGCTTCTCTTGTCCCTTAATGGACGGGTAAAAATATCAGCTTAAAATATCCGCCCTTTGCCATTGCTGAGGGCGGATATTTTGATCTGGGGGGGAATTTTTAAGGAGTGAGAGCATGAATACTCCTCCACCTGCTACGCATTTATCCCTCCCGACAGGCGATATTCTCGCGCCCGTTCTGGGAACTTTTGCCCAGAGACACCCCCAAGTCGTTTCCGCTATGGGGCTTTGAGTGAAACTTTGACCCGGAGTCCGACCTATATGAAGCGACTCTCTAGGATTTACAGGGTGCTTCTCCATCACTTGAGAGGTCGTGTCTCCGGGGTGTTCGGAGATCTCAGTTCCGAAAACCCCAAGATTGTCCTCAGAAACCGGGTTGTTTCCTGCTCTGTTGCAACAATTGGGGCAGGAGCGCAACGTTTGCGCCTAGGTGGTGTATCTCAACAAACCGGGAAAAAATCTCCACAACAGACTCCCAGTTGTTGCGCCCAATTTTCCCAACCCCTAAGCGTTAATTCGAGTCCAGTGCTACCCTGAATAGAGAATATCCTAACCGTCTTTTAAACGCGATCGCCTGCCTAAAACACCTATGGAAGGATCATTTACACTGACCCTAATCATCGTGATTGCCGTTCTCGCAGGCATCAGCGCCCAAGTCTTGGGTGAACTGATCAAAGTGCCGAGTATTGTCTTTCTGCTGCTTTTCGGGATCTTATTAGGGGCTGATGGCCTGAATATCATTCACCCCCACGACTTAGGAGTTGGCATTGAGGTGCTAGTTTCCCTCGCCGTTGCTATTATCCTGTTTGAGGGCGGTTTAAACCTCGAATTACGAGAATTAGGGCGAGTTTCTGGCAGTTTACGCAATCTCGTCACCCTCGGCACCCTCATCACCTTACTGGGGGGAGGGATGGCCGCCCACTGGCTGGGTGAGTTCCCTTGGTCCATTGCCTTCCTATACGCGGCCTTGGTCGTGGTGACAGGCCCGACGGTGATTAGTCCCCTGCTCAAACAAGTGGCCGTAGACCGTCAAGTTGCCACCTTATTGGAAGGGGAAGGGGTACTCATTGACCCGGTGGGGGCGATTTTGGCGGTGGTGGTGTTCGATACCATCGTAAACAGCGACGCGGTACCCTTGGCCATTTTTACCAGTTTGTTCCTGCGTTTGAGTATTGGGGCGGCCATTGGGGGTCTGGGGGGCTGGCTATTAGGTCTGTTCCTCAAACGCTTTAATGTCCTCTCAGAAGACTTGAAAAACTTGGTGGTTTTGGCGGGGGTGTGGGCTTTATTTGGCTTGTCTCAGTTCCTGCGCAGTGAATCTGGGTTAATGGCTACAGTGGTAGCAGGAATCGTCCTCAGAGCCTCTTCTCTGCCCGAGGAACGAATGTTAAGACGGTTTAAGGGACAATTAACTGTTTTAGGGGTGTCGGTCTTATTTATCCTGTTAGCGGCGGATCTGTCCATTGATAGTGTATTTGCTCTGGGCTGGGGCAGTGTGTGGACAGTGTTGGCGTTGATGTTGGTGGTGCGTCCCATTAGTGTGATTTGCTGTACTTGGACCAGTAATCTTAACTGGCGACAAAAATTATTTCTCGCTTGGGTTGCCCCGAAAGGAATTGTTTCGGCTTCGGTGGCCTCGTTGTTTGCCATTTTACTCACTCAACAGGGCATTACGGGGGGGGATTCGATTAAGGCACTGGTGTTTTTAACCATCATGATGACGGTGTTTATTCAAGGTTTATCAGCCCGGTGGGTGGCGAAAGGGTTAAAAATTACCAGCCAAGAAGCAACCGGGGCGGTGATTATTGGCTGTAACCCCTTGGGGCGACTGGTGGGGCGTTTATTCCAAGAATCGGGGCAGTCGGTGGTGATGATTGATACAGACCCGGAAGCGTGCGAAATCGCTCAGGAGGAGAATCTTTCTGTGGTGCAAAGTAGCGCTCTGGATGTGGATATGTTGGCGGATATTGGAGTGCATTCCATTGGGACGTTTTTGGCGTTAACCAGTAACGGGGAGGTGAATTCGGTCTTAGCACAACGAGCAGTTGAGGAGTTTGAACCGCCTCGGGTGTTGGCGATTTTTCCCCAAAATGACCAAAATAGTAATCATGGGGGCAAGAAGAAGAAAAAAATTAATCAGGCTTTTGTGGCGCAGTTGAAGATTAAGACTTGGAATGAGTACATTCGTGAGGGTCAGGTGAAGTTAGGTAAGACAATTTTACGGCCTTCGGGTTTGGAGTTTCAACAGGCCCATTTACAGGCGTTAATTCGTTCGGGGGAACTGTTGCCATTATTGGTTCAACGGGGAGATGGGTTAAATATTGCGATCGCCTCTGAACAATGGCAAGCGGGGGATCAGATTATCTACCTCCTCCACGATCCTAGACCGAAACTGCTCAAACAGTTATCCGGCGAAAGTGCCGCCTCTCCCTTAGCTCTCGAAACCCTCCCCGCTGTGGAAGAAATCCCCCTCACGGTGAGTTTACCCAATCAATAATTAAACAAGTGAACTGAATGAATGACTCCCACAACTCTCCTGAATAACCGTTATCAAATCACAGAAACCCTAGGGAGTGGTGGGTTTGGGCAAACCTATTTAGCCATTGACACCCATTTACCCTCCCAGCGCCGTTGTGTGATTAAACAACTCAAACCCGCTTTTCCTGTCTCTCAACCGGAAGAGTTAAAACATCGCTTTCAACGGGAAGCGGCAACCTTAGAAGCGTTAGGGGATAAACACCACGCAATCCCTCGACTCTATGCCTATTTTTCCGAAGCATCGGAGTTTTATCTGGTGCAGGAGTGGATTGAAGGGGTGACGCTGGGGGAGTGGGTGCGGGACCAAGGACCGCGGCCGGCGGAGGAAGTGGGGGAAATTCTCCGGCAGCTGTTGGAGGTTTTGGCGGTGGTTCATGGGGAACGGATTATTCACCGGGATATTAAACCGGAAAATATTATTTTACGTCAGCGCAATTCTCGTTCTGAGACGCTAGGCGATCGCACTCCCGTTTTAATCGACTTCGGGGCAGTGAAAGAAGTCATGGGAACTTTAATCAATACCTACGGCAATGTTACCCGTTCCGTTGCCATTGGTACCCCCGGTTTTATGGCCAGTGAACAGGCCGCAGGTCGTCCCCTCTATTCTAGTGATTTATACGCTTTGGGACTAACGGCTGTTTTCCTCTGGACGGGGAAACTCCCCCAAACCTTAAGCGTCAATCCCGAAACGGGCGAGTTTCTTTGGCGAGACGCTGTTTCTGACCTCGATAAAGGGTTAGCTCAAGTGATTGAACGGGCCATTTGTTATCATCCCCGCGATCGCTATCCTACCGCTTCCGCAATGTTAGCCGCCCTCACCCCAGCCTTAACCCCTAAAGTCTCTTCTACCATGGCGACAGTAGCCGTGGGAGGGGCTGCACCTACACCCGGAGGGACTGTTCCGGCGAAAATCACCCCCCAGCGCGATCGCCTTCCTTTCCCCCTCCTCCTCATGGCCGCCCTGATAGCCCTCTTAGGTGCAGCCATTGGCTTTGCTACCTTCCGCGATAACTCCCCTCCGCCAACCAGCTTAGAAACCCCCAGTCCCTCTCCTTCCCCTTCCCCCAGTCCCTCTCCTTCTCCTTCACCCTCTCCCAGTCCTTCCCCTTCTCCCAGTCCTTCCCCCTCTCCCAGTCCTTCTCCCTCTCCCAGTCCTTCCCCTTCTCCCTCTCCCAGTCCTTCTCCCTCTCCTTCTCCCTCCCCAAATCTCTCCTCACAAGTCCCCATCTTTACCCCCGGCAGCACCCGCGAGGACATCCTAGCCCAGTTAGGGACTCCCAGTTCTGATCGTCGGGGGTATTGGGAAGGGACAAGGGCGATTTCCTATATGAACTATCTGCCAAATTTGGTCAATTTAGGCTATATCATCAACGCAGAGACAGGAATCCTCCGTCAAACGGAAGTATCTTTTAATCAATCCGTGAGCTTGGAAGACATAGAACGAGTGATGGGGCAACTGTTGGCAGGGGAACAAAGTGCCGCCGCGACACAGGGATTACGAGAAGTGTATAATCGACAGGCGGATCGGCGTGCCTTCAGTACGTCGTCTTTTGGGGGAACTATTAGCCGAGATCAGCGCGATCGCATTTATATCGGCATTTGGGATCCTAATCTCTCGAATTAGGGGAATCGGAGATGGGGGAGCGGGGGAGTGGGGGAGTAGGGGAGCAGGGGGGTCAGGAGTCGGGTGTAATGTCATTGACTAACTTTAGCCAGAAACCGGGTTGCGTTCATTGTCTAGTTTTCCCGATACACCCTAGCAAAAACCCGGTTTCTAATATCAATTATCAATTATCAATTATCAATTCCCTAGCCCCACGAGTAGAGTTATTCAGCAAACCCGATCCTAGTGATGAGAATGACCGTAAGCCCCCGATTCCGGAGAAAAGGGGGCGATTTCTTCCCTTACCCTTAATCCTAAATGTTCCAGCAAATGCTGCAATACCGGATCGGGGGCTAGGCGGAGATAAGATGGGTTAATTTCCAAGGGAACGTGACGATTGCCGAGATGGTAGGTGGCCTTGAGTAAAGCAAGGGGGGTGTCTGCTTCAACAGTTAATACGAGTTCAGGTTTGGCAAGCACGACTACATATTCCCCTGTTTCAGCCTGCAATATATCCCCATGTTGCAAGGTTGTCCCTCGGGGAAGGTCAAGCACCATTTCCTGACCGCTAGGACTTGAGAAACGATAGCGACTCCTTTGGCGTTCCTCTGCCGTCAAGGGGAGTTCGTAGTTAGGAGTGGGATTCAATTCTGAGGCGTTTAGGCGTTGGGTTAGCGTTAACATCGCAAGCAACAAGAATTAAGCAGAATTTTATTGTAAATTGCGAATCGCTTGTTGAATGCGTTGCTCTAAACTGTTGTCCGATTGTCGTTGAGAGGTAATCTCATTAAAGCGTTGAATGGTTAGCCCATGACGCTCTACAATGACCGTCGATTGATTGCAGTAACTTTCTGCAATTTGTCGGGCATTGCCGGGTAAACCACTAAAGGCAGCCCGTTGATTACAGGCAATATTCGGCACGGGATTCACTAAGCGTTTGATCTCGCTGTAAGTATTTTGGCGTAATCGTTCTACGGCGATCGCCGCCCGGGCATAATTGGTCACTTCTTCCGACGAAACAGACTGAGCATACACCGTGGTATCAAACCAACGGGTTAATGGCTGAGTAACATTGGGGGCAACTCCCATCACAACTCCAGCCCCTGCGATCGCACTGGTCAGGGCAACCCGTAATAGTGCTTTTTGTAATCCAATTGAAGAAAAGTTTAATGTCAACATAAGCAGTAGGTGGCTCAACAAAAGACTAGGTATATCCCCTGTATTGATTGGTTTTAGACCTGAGAAGTTCCTCAAAAAAGCGAGTCCTTCTGAGGTTAACCGGATGACTAGGTTTCTTTGAACAGCCGGAACCGTCCTTAAGCTGTTTTCCTCATTTACCCTGAATCTAGTGCTTGTCTAGTTCTGCTTGTCTCTCAAAGAGGTGCTTCAGAAACTAGACCGAACCGTTTTTTCTTTCGGCTCCAGTTAATTCCAGTCTAACCCGAAATTCCGAATCAGGGGGAGATTCTACCAGTTCCCGCTACAGAGATCATCCCCTTAAACCACCTGCCACAACTTAACGGTTTGATCCTGTGATGCTGTAGCAATGAGGAGTCCAGTGGGGGAAAAGGCCACATCCCGAATCGCCCCCTCATGACCGGACAGGGTGATTAAAGGGATGGTTTTGCCCGGATGCCAGAGGGTGAGGGTGCCTTGTTCGCTGGCCGTGACTAGGAGATTGCCCGCCCGATTGAGGGCTAAACAGGTGATGGCACTGCCGGACTCGTTGACGGAATGAATGAGCTTGCCTGTGGTGCAATGCCAAGTTTTCAAACACTGATCGGCGCTGCCACTGTAGAGGAGTTGACTACTGGGACTAAAGGCTAAAGCGGTAACTTTATCGGTGTGTCCCGTGAAACGGTGCAGGAGTTCCCCAGTTTGTAGGTTCCAGAGGCGGATGTTGCGATCGCCACTCCCACTGGCTAATTTTTGCCCATCGGGACTCACGGCCAGAGCGTAAATGGCGCTGTCATGATCTTTGAGGGTGTGTCGGAGTTCCCCAGTGGGTAGGTGCCAGAGTTTGAGGGTGCGATCGCTACTCCCACTGACCAACAACCCCCCATCAGGACTCAGAGCCAAGGCGTGAATCCAGCCAGCATGGGCTTCTAGCCGTTTGACCTCCTGCTGCTCCTGCCAAAAGCGGATCGTATAGTCCCAACTCCCACTGATTAACTCCCCCGTCTCGGGCTGAATCACCAGCGCATCAATAATACTGCGATGCCCCGAACAACGGCGAGGCTGAGGGTGTTCTTGTTGCAGATTCCAGCGCAAAATTTCCCGATCCGCCCCGGCACTCGCTAACTCTTGCCCTCCCGGAAAAAAAGCGAGGCTATGCACAGAACTATGATGGCCTTCTAAGGTTTGCACACATTGCCATCGGGGGGTGACTCGATTCAAGACCTCTGGGACAGAAATGGGGAGAGTTTGTCCCCGAGAAACGAGGGTTTTTCCCGGATTCAAGTCCTGATAGACCGCTTGGGCGCAAGCATAACGAAGATTGAGAGATTCTGCCAACAGTTTATTTAAAACAGCCCGCAAATCATCACTCACCGGATCCGCGAGATAACTTTCCCAGACCCAAATCCCCTCCATCGTACTAAACAAATCAAAGGGGTGAAATCCCGTTAATAGGTGAATACAAAGCACCCCCAAACTATACAAATCACTGGCATAGGTTGCTTTCCCCCGCAACTGTTCCGGGGCGCTATAGGCCGCCGAGCCAATTAATGTTCCCGTTTGCGCTAAGGCTGTTTTGCGGGTGATTTTAGCCGCGCTGAAGTCCACAAGGACTAAATGACCATTGGCCTGTCGGATCAGGTTTTGCGGGTTTAAATCCCGGTGGATAATCTGATGATCGTGGATGAATTGCAGGAGGGGCAAGACTTCATTGAGCAGTTGGCGAATTTCTCCCTCCGTAAACACTTCTTGCTCAATACTCTGCCCGGCAATGTATTCTTGCACCAAGCTGGGCGAAAAATTCTGGATGGTGGGTTCTTGTTCAATATAGGCGAACAGTTGAGGAATTTGGGGATGTTGCCCTAAAACCTGCAATTTTGCCGCTTCTTGGCGAAAGTAATCTAAAGCCGCTTCTGGGGTTTGAAATCCCAGATTTTGGTGGGCAATTTGTTTAATAACACAGGGTCTAGAAGGCGAAACCCCCTCGTCAACCCCGTAAAAGGTGCGAGAACCTTCTAATAAGGGTTCTAGGGCGCTATAACGGTCACAGAGGCGCAATTTTGACCCACAATGGCTACAGAATAAATAACCCGGTGGGTTTTGGGGCTGAGTGCATTTCCGGTTAAGACAATGAATCATTTTGGTCTTGAATTGCCTCATTTTAATGCTCCTGCTGGGTCGGCGGCAGGCTTGCGCCCATGCCTAATTGTAGAGTACAAACCCTTGAATCCGCCGCTCCACTCTGCCCCCTCACAACTTCTGGGGACTTGATAACGGATTGTTTATATTGTAGAAGTTCGGGAAACCGTACACCTAGAGGAGTTGCTATTGGATACCGACTTTCGCTAAATTAGCACTCGGAAGGTGAGAGTGCTAAATTCACTGCCGGATGGCGCTCAACCCCGACACTTAAAACATTTGGAGGTTTTGCATGGCAGCACTAACAATTAACGTCTCTACTGTTAATCCCTTGGGCGATCGCGTTTTCGTGAAAATCAGCCCCAGCGAAGAGAAAACCGCAGGTGGGATCTTACTGCCCGACACCGCGAAAGAAAAACCCCAAGTGGGTGAAGTCGTGGCCGTTGGTCCCGGGAAAGTAGACAACAATGGCAATCGCACCCCTCTAGAAGTGAAAGTCGGTGATAAAGTCCTCTACTCCAAGTATGCAGGCACCGACATCAAACTAGGTGGCGAAGACTATGTTCTGCTCTCGGAAAAAGACATTCTCGCTTCTATCTCTGAATAGATTGGACTGACCTTTAAATCTGTTCGTTCATCGAATCATTACATCATCGATTCCTTAAGTAATCTAGAAGACACCGAACTATGGCTAAGACAATCATTTACAACGATGAAGCGCGCCGTGCATTAGAACGAGGCATCGATCTACTGGCTGAAGCCGTTGCCGTTACCCTAGGACCCAAAGGCCGTAACGTAGTCCTAGAAAAGAAATTTGGCGCACCCCAAATCGTGAACGATGGGGTCACCATTGCTAAAGAAATCGAACTGGAAGATCATATTGAGAATACTGGCGTTTCTTTGATTCGTCAAGCGGCTTCTAAAACCAACGATGTCGCTGGGGATGGAACCACCACCGCAACGGTTTTAGCCCACGCCATGGTTAAAGAAGGATTGCGCAACGTGGCTGCTGGAGCTAACCCCATTGCCATCAAACGCGGGGTAGACAAAGCCGTTGAATACTTAGTGGGTAAAATTGCCGAACACGCCAAACCCGTTGAAGATTCCAAAGCCATCGCCCAAGTGGGTTCTATTTCCGCCGGGAACGATGAGGAAGTGGGTCAAATGATCGCCAGTGCAATGGATAAAGTCGGCAAAGAGGGGGTAATTTCCCTTGAAGAAGGCAAATCCATGACCACTGAACTGGAAATCACCGAAGGGATGCGCTTTGACAAAGGCTACATTTCCCCCTACTTTGTCACCGACACCGAACGGATGGAAGCGGTATTAGATGAACCCTACATCCTGATTACCGACAAGAAAATCACCCTCGTTCAAGACTTAGTACCTGTCCTTGAACAAGTGGCGCGTTCTGGTCGTCCTTTGGTGATTATCGCCGAAGATATCGAAAAAGAAGCGTTAGCTACCCTCGTGGTGAACCGTCTGCGGGGTGTTCTGAACGTTGCTGCGGTTAAAGCGCCCGGATTTGGCGATCGCCGCAAACAAATGTTAGAGGATATCGCTGTTCTCACAGGCGGTCAAGTGATCACCGAAGACGCAGGTTTGAAACTGGAAAACGCCAAGCTGGAAATGCTCGGTGGCGCTCGCCGTATGACCTTGACTAAAGACAACACCACCATTGTCGCCGAGGGGAACGAAGCCGCCGTTAAAGCGCGTTGTGAGCAAATTCGCCGTCAAATTGACGAAACGGAATCCTCCTACGACAAAGAAAAATTACAGGAACGTCTTGCCAAACTGAGCGGCGGTGTTGCTGTGGTGAAAGTGGGTGCGGCCACTGAAACCGAAATGAAAGACAAAAAACTGCGCCTGGAAGATGCCATCAACGCCACGAAAGCGGCCGTTGAAGAAGGTATTGTTCCCGGTGGTGGTACAACCTTAGCTCACCTCGCCCCGGGCTTAGAAACTTGGGCGAACGAAGGTCTGCAAAATGAAGAGTTAACGGGTGCGTTAATTGTAGCTCGTGCTTTAACCGCTCCTCTGAAACGCATTGCTGAAAACGCCGGACAAAACGGTGCAGTGATTGCTGAACGGGTGAAAGAGAAAGACTTCAACGTAGGCTACAACGCCGCTAACGGTGAGTTTACCGATATGTTGGCGGCTGGTATCGTTGACCCGGCTAAAGTGACCCGTAGCGCCCTGCAAAACGCTGCTTCTATCGCTGGTATGGTTCTGACCACAGAATGTATTGTGGTGGACAAACCGGAAAAAGAAAAAGCCCCCGCAGGCCCCGGCGGTGGTGACTTCGATTACTAAGGTTTAAAGGGGGGTTTTCCCCCTGTGAGAAAAACGACCTCCTCCTTTTGAGGGGGTCGTTTTTTGTTGCACCTTCCCGACCTTTCCCGTAGGTTGGGTGGAGCGACAGCGCAACACAACATTCCCCCTCAAAGGGAAAGAAACCGGGTTTCAGGGAAGCTATAGCCGCAACAAAGTTAATGCAAGAAACCCGGTTTCAAGTTGGGCGGGATCATCCGGATTGTTGCGATCGCCTTGGGGGCCTGAATTGTTGGGTTACACTTCGTTTCACCCAACCTACAATTCAGGTTCGTTTTGCACCTGAACAATTATCACAATGACCACAACGAAAGGCTGTATCTGGCTGAAAACCAAAAGCCGCCATGAGAAACTGCCAACGACATTGGGAGGTTCGTAAATAATGGCGCAGTTGTTGATAATGTTCCTGCTGCTGTTGATAGCTCCGATCTAACGCCTGTTTCACATTGCCCGGTTTCACTTGGAAATGAAAGGGATCTAACCAGACGAGTAACTTGGCACTATGGAGTAGGGATAAGGCCATTGCCGCGTCTTTTATCCCTTCTAGCTGGGTTAAATCCCCTTCTGGGGGGAGTTTCTGCACGATCTGCTGGGCTTGGCGGTATTGTTGGCGGAGGGTGTTGTGAAAAAAGCGATCGCGCTGTTGATCTTCTGGATTTAACCATCCGGTGCGATCGCTCACTAGGGTTAATGTGTCGCTCATCTTCCCATCTCTCCCCCCCCGTCCCACTTCCTGCAAGTATTCTGTTAACAACAGAGGGGGGCTAAAGTGTGCCACCCAGCGCACATCAGGTTTATTAATCCCCATGCCAAAAGCAGAAGTACAGACAATTACAGGGACTTTCCCCCCTAACCATTGCTGCTCAATCTCTCGTCGCTCTTTGGCCTCATATCCGCCATGATAGGACAGGGTGGGATAACCTTGAGCGGTGAACCACTGGCTGAGGGTTTCACTGTCCTGACGAGAACGCACATAGACTAAACCGCTACTGTTGCCCTGTTGTTGGACAAACTGAAACAGTCGCTGTTTTCGACCTCGGGGAGTCCAAACATTTTGCACCTTTAGAGATAAGTTAGCCCGATAGGGACTTTGAGTAAATAAGCGGGGTTTGCGTAGTTGTAAGACCCGACAAATGGTGTTTTTCCCTTGGGGATCTGCGGTGGCGGTGAAGGCTGCAATAGGGATCTCGGTTCCGGGGGGTTTATGGTGTAATAAGGCGGGTCGCACGGTGCCTAAACGGCGATAGGCTGGGCGAAAGGTTTCCCCCCACTGGACTAAACAATGGGCTTCATCTAAAATTAGCCCGTTAATGCGGATCTGGGGTTGGATTAAATAGTCCCAAATGGTAGGACTCAAGAGGGTTTCTGGGGAGAGGTATAACAGGCGGAGGGTTTGCTTTTCCAGTTGGTGCAGGGTGCGCTTTTTGAGCCATTTGGGGGTTTCGCTGTGGTAGGAGGCGGCCGGGAGTTGGCGATCGCGCAATTCCTGCACTTGATTCTCCATTAAGGCCACTAAGGGCGAAATCACAAGGGTTAAGCCCTGTTGTAGGAGTGCCGGAAGTTGAAAACACAAGGATTTCCCGCCCCCCGTGGGCAAGAGAATTAAGGCATCTTGTCCGGTTAACAAGCATTGGATAATTTCCCGTTGGAGCGGCCTAAAGTCAGAATAACCCCAAGTTTTTTGTAAGCGAGTTTGCAGGGTGTGCCAGATGTCCACTGATTCGAGAATATGAGATCACTGCATTATATTTTGCACTTGTTCGATGGATAAATTGAGGGCTTGAGCAATTTGTTGAGCATTTAAGCCAAATTTTTGTAACTGGGCGATCGCATTTAAACGCGCTTGTTCACTCTCTTGGGCGCGCTGTTCGGCTTGTTGAGTCCGTTGTCGTTCCTGTTCGGCCTCTTCCCGTCCCGTCAACAACAAATTACCGTCCCTATCCCACCACCTTAACCAACGTTGAGCTTGATTTTGATAGTTACCTTCCCAAACGCCTAACTCTACCCCCAAGGGATTAACCGGATAATGACCCCGTTCATTGGGGGGAAGCGGTTCATAAAACCCGTTAACCAGGTGATACATTTCGAGGGTTCCTGTCACCACTAAAAAGATCCCATAGTAGGGAATGCGCAGGATGTTTTCATACACCCAAAATTTACCTGGCCGCGTGGGGGGATTGTTTTGTGCTAAAGGAGTGCGATCGCGCTCAACCGATCCATCTCCACTAGCAAATTCTAAGGCAATCAGGGGAGTAATAAATTCTCGCCACAGGACATAGGAACGGCGAATCTGACCATTGAGTAAAGGGGGGACATTGGGGACATAAAACCAGTCTGGTGCTTCGGCTCCCTGTTCAGGAGGATCGGTTTCTCGCCAATAAATCCCGCAATCCTGACCAATGGCATAGTATCCATCGGGATGGCGTTGTTGGAGAATTGGGGTGAGGGAGTCGGTGAGGAAAATACTTTGGGGGTGTTCTTGAAAGTTTTTCACAAAGGTTCCGTCAGACTCTGGCAGTTGGGTATGGTCAGGGAAAGCACGAGGAAGATCAAGTCTAGAGATCCCTTGGGTCATGATGATATCAGCGTTCTTTTTTCTATAGTTTAGCGCAAGCTTAGGGGTGAAGTTCTCCCCCGCTAACCCTGGAGCAGGGGAGCGGGGGAACAATTATCAACTATCAATTATCAATTCCCTATTACCTATATCTAACCAATGCCCAAAATATAATCAAAATTCCCTCGTCCTACCGTACTTTCCAACGTCTTAATCACCTGACGGGGATTATCATAGGGGCCATTAATATAAAGGGGTTTACCTTCACAACCGAAGGGTAATTTTAACGCCCCATCCCATTCTCCTAAGTGCTTTTGAGTCTCCGCAAACTCCGGCGGAGGAGAAAATCCTAACCTTTCTGCATAGTCTACCGACCCATAAACAATTCCTTGGGCTTCACTGAGGCTAATTTCTCGGTAGCCATCGGGAAAAGAGGCGTAGGATTGAGCCACAAAATAATCATAACGACTTTTATCTAACTTGCGGACTTCCATGGTATCTTTCACCCCTAAACAGAAGTAATCCACCAAGTAACTACAGACTAAAAATTTATCATAACCATTAAATCTTGTCACTAAAACAAGGGCTAAACTACTTAAAATCTCATCATCCTTTAACGTAGCATCTAATAAATGTTTAGCGCAATTTTCATTAACTAAACAACTAGACACCGGGGGTAAATCTCCCTCATGAACAATTCTTAACACCTGATAGCCGCCATTAGAACGAATCACACCCCGCACTTGCGAAATCCGCAGCCCCAAAAAACTGGCAATTTCTCGGGGGGTGTAATTCTGCTCATGGAGTTCTAAAATTTCTTGCTCAATATCAGACAGCATTCCGGGCTAGATTTTTAGTAATAATGGGCTTTAAGAGAATAGATTAAATAAATCCGATAAGATGGTATTAGAAAACAAAAAACCATCGGGATCGGTCAATTGTAAGCGCGTGGAATGAGGGGAATAAATAACCCAGCCTTGTTGGATATAGGGCTGTACACCCGTGAGAATCTTCTGGGTAATTTCTGGGCTAAAATTAGCCAGTTTTAGTCCTTCGCTGAGTCTTAATCCTAACATGAGGGTTTCGAGAAGGCGATCGCACTCAGAAATCACGTCCCCCTCTGTTTCCCCTGTGCCAAGACTCAAACCCTCTACCCAATCATAATACTCCCGACGGGTGCGCGGTCGGGTCAATCGTCGGCCCCCCACATAACTGGCAGCCCCCATCCCAAACCCCCAATAAGGGCGATTCTCCCAGTACACTCGATTATGGCGGCATTGCCAACCCTTTTGAGCATAATTTGAAATTTCGTAATGTTCAAATCCAGCCGAAGTCAGTAAATCTCTTGCCGTGCGGTACATTTGGGCGGTTATTTCATCACTGGGCAGGGGATGTTTTCCCGCTTCATACTGCTTACCAAACGCGGTTACAGGTTCTAACACTAAGTCATAACAGGAAATATGAGTGGGGGCTAGGGCAATGGCTTCCTTGAGGGATTCTTCCCACTCCGTCAAAGTTTGACCGGGTAAACCGGAGATCAAATCTAGACTAAAATTAACAATCCCCCCTTGTCTTAAGTCCCCTACCGCTTGGAAAATATCCTCCCGAGAGTGCGATCGCCCAGCCCGGTGTAATAATTCATCTTGAAACGCCTGTACCCCCAAACTAAAACGATTCACCCCCAGCGCCTGGTACCCCTGCACCTGTTCCAAGGTAAACGTATCGGGATCAATTTCGAGGGAAATTTCCGCCCCCTCCCTGATGCCAAACTGTGCCGCCAAAGCGTCCAGAATTAGCCCCAACTGAGACGGGGCTAATAGAGAAGGAGTCCCCCCCCCAAAAAAGATCGTTTCTAAGGGGGCTGTGGGCTTCGTGAGGGCAATTTCTCGCCCCAAAACCTCGATATACTGCACAATAGAGCCAGAAGCCTCTCCTTGGATGCGATCGCCCAAAACCGAAATCGGGAAATCACAATAAAAGCAACGGCGACGACAAAAGGGAATATGAACATAAGCCGAAGTGACCATTTCCTCCGTCAGACCAACCCCCTCAACCCCCAACCCGTTCACTAGCAACATCAACCCTCAGCCCACAACGTATAATAAAAATAACCAACCCATTCAAATCGTCCTTGACCCGGTAAACCTCATTATCCTAGACCCATTTTATTCCACTCCTATCATGCTTGATGCCGTTATTATTGCCCTATTTGTAATTGCCGCCGCCGGGGTTGGCTTCGGTGTAGTAGACCTCCTCCCCCCCGATGTTCTCGTTCAAGTCACCAACCTAGAAGCCGTCCGCTTAATTGCCAGCGCCTTCGCCGCCATCATCGGGTTAGCCTTGGGTTTAACCGCCCAAACCACCTATCGCCGCCTAGAAGCCCGCGTCCGCAAACTCTCCATTGAGATTATCCTCACCCGCGCCGTCGGTTGGATTCTGGGCTTGTTATTAGCTAACCTCATGTTAGCCCCCATTTTCCTCCTCCCCATCCCCCATGAATTCGCCTTTGTGAAGCCCATGATGGCCGTCTTGGCCAGTGTCATGTTCTCCTTCTTTGGCGTGAGTTTAGCCGACACCCACGGCCGCACCTTCCTCCGTCTCATCAACCCCAACAGCATTGAGAGTATGTTAGTGGCAGAAGGTACCCTTAAACCCGCCACCACCAAAATTTTAGACACCAGTTGCATCATTGATGGGCGAGTCGAAGAATTGCTAGATACAGGATTTATCGAAGGGCAAATTTTAGTCCCTCAATTCGTCTTACAAGAATTACAACTGCTGGCTGATGCCGCCAACGACCAAAAACGCAGTCGAGGCCGACGGGGATTAGATATTCTCAACCGGATGCAAAACGCCTACCCCGAACGCTTAGTGATTAATCCCGAGGAATACGAAGAAATTAATACAGTCGATGCAAAATTAGTCCGTTTTGCCCAAGAAATTAACGGAATTTTGCTCACCAATGACTACAACTTAAGCAAAGTAGCTAACTTACAACGGGTCCCGGTGTTAAATATTAATGACCTCGCCCAAGCCATTCGTCCCATTTACTTACCCGGCGACACTTTGGAGTTAAAAATCCTCAAACTGGGCAAAGAACCCCAACAAGGGGTAGGCTATCTCGAAGATGGCACAATGGTTGTAGTAGAAGAAGGCAATACCCACGTGGGAGAAGAAATCCGCGTGATGGTGACTTCTGCCCTGCAAACTTCCGCCGGACGCATGATTTTCGCTAAACCTCAAGCCTCGGTAATGGCTTAAATGGAAGTATTGAAAAATGGGTAATAAAAAGCCGTCCTGAAGGACGGGGCTTGTATCCCATTATTTTCGGTCAACTGATTTAACAAAATGTTGCGGAATTCCCCTTCCTCGCTTGCAGGGAGCAGGAGGGGTAGTTCACTCAAAACACAGGGCTTTCACGCTCCCGCTTCTTGATGGTAAATAGGGCTTGCTCAATCTTGACAAGTTCAGACCCAAAGTTAGAAGTCAAGAGCATTTCTGGGTCACGCTGCGCGTTCGCGGAGCGTGACCATAGAGAATTATTACAGACCCCTGACTCTCCCCTGCTCCCCTGCTCCCCACTCCCCAAGTTTTTCAGCAAGCCCTAGATCAGGGGATTCAGCAATTATCAAGAATTCATGACATGATGATCCCCGTTGATCCCAAAATTTCGTTAAAACTCCTAAACTCTCCTCAGCCTCCCCTTGACCATTCCCTAAAAGGTTTTGTTAAGTATATGTAACAAAACAACTACCAACACTCTAAACCTAAGAGTTCTCAAGCTCAAGAGTGCTTGCTCTTTCTAGCAACAGAGCAACGTGGAGGGGTTTTGTTACTCGGATGGGTTCTGCTCATCCCTCCTACCTACAGAGTGGTTGACTCTGTACCTGCTCACCTTATCTTCTGACGAGTTCAGAGAAACGCTATGGCACAAGAACGCCAACCTTTAGATCAAATGACCTTGCGGCAACTGCGCAAAGTTGCCAGTCAATACAACATCTCGCGTTACAGTCGGATGCGCAAGTCGCAACTTTTGGCTGCCATACAAGAGATTGAAAACGAACAAGGGGTTGTCTCCTCCTCCACCAATGTACAAGTTCAAACAACATCTCGTCCTCCAGAGGTTCAAGCAGACGTGGAAGCATCGAAATTTCAAGTGGGTCAAAACGATCCCATTGATGATAATTTGGCATCTGTTGATGAAGGATTGCCGGATTTGCCCTCTGGTTATGGGGAAAGCCTGATTGTGTTAATGCCTCGGGATCCTCAATGGTGTTATGCCTACTGGGATGTGCCGAATATCCACCGGGAAGCCCTGCGCCGCCAAGGGGGGCAACAACTGGCTTTACGGATTTATGACATTACTGATTTAACGTTTGAGTTTCACAGTCCCCATAGTGTTCAAGAGTATCCCTGTGATGAATTGGCGCGGGAATGGTATATCCCCATCCCGGTGAGCGATCGCGACTACCTCGTAGAAATCGGCTATCGTTGCTTTGATGGTCGTTGGTTAGTCCTCGCTCGTTCCCATCCCGTGCGGGTTCCCCCCATCTATCCCTCAGATTGGGTGGAAGATCATTTTATGACTATTTCTTGGGAACAAGAATTACAAGGCAAGCGCGTTTTTCAACTCGTTGCCCCCAATGAACGCTACACCGGAGCCCAGAGTAGACCCGTTTACGATGATATCTTTGGCCTCTCAGAAGCTGCCGAGGCCCAACGCTTGGCCGGGTCCCTCTATGGTTCCATGCAGCAAGCACCAGAAGAGTCGGTGAGTTCCTATGTCTTCCCCTCTGGGGTTGGACAATGGGCTTCTGGGGCAGGTAAATCCATGTCCGGTGTGGGAATGTCCGGGGCTGCGATCGCCAAATCCATGTCCGGTGTCGGAATGTCCGGTGTCGGGATGGAAACCACCATGTCCGGTGTCGGGATGTCCGGTGTCGGGATGGAAACCACCATGTCCGGTGTCGGGATGTCCGGTGTCGGGATGGAAACCACCATGTCCGGTGTCGGGATGTCCGGTGTTGGTTTAGAAACCATGTCCGGCGTGGGCATGATGTCCGGTGTCGGTGCTGTCACCACTTCCGGTGTGGGCATGATGTCCGGCGTTGGTCTAGAAACCATGTCCGGTGTCGGTATGATGTCCGGCGTTGGTGCTTTAACCACCTCTGGTGTGGGAATGTCCGGCGTGGGAATGCAAATGTCCGGCGTGGGAATGTCTGGCATTGGTCTAGAAACCATGTCCGGTGTCGGCATGATGTCCGGTGTGGGTCTAGAAACCATGTCCGGTGTCGGCATGATGTCCGGTGTGGGTCTAGAAACCATGTCCGGTGTCGGTATGATGTCCGGTGTCGGTGCTTTAACCACCTCGGGTGTGGGAATGTCCGGCGTGGGAATGCAAATGTCCGGCGTGGGAATGTCTGGCATTGGTCTAGAAACCATGTCCGGTGTCGGTATGATGTCCGGTGTTGGTCTAGAAACCATGTCCGGTGTCGGCATGATGTCCGGTGTCGGTTTAGGCGTGCCTACCATGTCCGGTGTGGGAATGTCCGGCGTGGGAATGCAAATGTCCGGTGTAGGAATGTCCGGTGTCGGGATGCAAATGTCCGGTGTCGGTTTAGGCGTACCTACCATGTCCGGTGTAGGAATGTCCGGTGTCGGGATGCAAATGTCCGGTGTCGGTTTAGGCGTACCTACCATGTCCGGTGTAGGAATGTCTGGTGTCGGGATGCAAATGTCCGGTGTCGGTTTAGGCGTACCTACCATGTCCGGTGTAGGAATGTCTGGTGTCGGGATGCAAATGTCCGGTTATGGCTTAGGAATCCCCACCATGTCCGGTGTGGGAATGCAAATGTCCGGTGTGGGAATGCAAATGTCTGGTGTCGGGATGCAAATGTCCGGTGTTGGGATGCAAATGTCCGGTGTCGGTTTAGGTTTAACCATGTCCGGTGTGGGAATGTCCGGTGTGGGCTTCTCCGCTTCTGCGCCCCCCATCCGTCCTCGCAAGTTCTGGCTAGTCGCCGATGCTGAACTCATCATCTACGGGGCGACGGAACCCGATGCCACTGTCACCATTGGCGGCCGTCCCATTAAGTTAAATTCTGACGGGACTTTCCGCTTCCAGATGTCTTTCCAAGATGGTCTAATTGACTATCCCATTATGGCGGTGGCGGCTGATGGGGAACAAATGCGTTCTATCCATATGAAGTTTATCCGTGAAACGCCTTCTCGTGAGACGAACACGAAAGATGAGGCCGTTTTAGAATGGTTGGGCTAGATTTGACGGAAATTTAACCCATCGTGGTCTATCTATTAGCCTTGACTCTCTGAGTCGAGGCTTTTTTTGGGTTGACCGAAAATAATGGGATACAAGCCCCGTCCTTCAGGACGGCTTTTTATTACCCATTTTTCAATTCCATGTTACTATAATATTTGATATCCATTAACTCAGTATCATCCGTGTTTGTCTACGAGTTTAAGGTCTACCCTAAACCACAACAAATAACCGCCATTAATGAAGCAATTAGGACATCCCAATTTGTCCGAAATAA
>NZ_JAIHOM010000197.1 GCF_026130165.1 Spirulina subsalsa FACHB-351
CAGGCGTTGCAACTGGGCATTGCTGGGCCACTTCTCACCCTGAGGAATCGCCTTAATCAGAGCCAGGGCATCGTTCCACACCACACGACAACATCCGAACAGCTTGGCTAACTCGGTTTGCTGACCTAGGGTGGGATAGATTCTGTACTGATATCGGCTTTTCATGATGCTAGGATACCAAAGATAGAGAGGATTGGGGCGATAGACTCCGACAAAAAAGCCGCCCTGGAAGGGCGGGGCTTCAGACCTATTAGTTTTGGTGAAACCTAATATCAAGTCCGGTTAAACGCTAGTCTTGGCGATCGCAGGGAAGCAATCGCCAAGACTAGCGAGATAACAGAGATTGCTTCACTCCACTGCGCGACCTTCGTAATGACTTAATCGGGTTGATATAACTCCCCCACTCTCGTTAAATATACGGAACAAGTTTCTGTGTTGATTCCCGCCTTTACCAAAATTTACGGATTGATGCCGTTAAAATTTTAGGGATTTCCTTTCCGGCTAGAGAGAAAAATATTTTTCAGCCAATTGTGCTTGTTCTCTACTGTCAAAACTGTGCTACCCTCTTGAATATCCTTGGTTTCGGATTCAGTATTTTCCCGGAATGAAAAAGTATGCTACCCTATGAACTCGTGGTTTTTAATTAATGTTTTTTCCTGATGATCACTTCTCTTAACTTAAGGTTTCTCGTGCAGGGTAAACAGCGATGGAGCAAAGAGTATGGAGCAGGGGGTATAGCTATCAAGTTGGTCTACTCTATCTCGGAGTCTTGAACGAATGGAGTTCTCTTGATCCCTACCTTATAAAGTACGTCCCATCGGTTATTATAAGCACAAAGTGAGCTAGCGTAAAGATATTGACCGGGTTTCGTTACATTCGCTGGATCAAGTCTAAACCCAATGTATCGAATTATAATTCTCGGGTTAATATAATTGACCTTTGGAAAAATTGAATTAGAATTGGGGGGAGAAAAACTTTAGAACTTGATGTCGGGCGATTCATTCTCTGGATTCTAAATCGTTGTAACTGTTCGTATTAAGAATATTATGTAAGTGATGTGAGGTATTTAAGAAGCATTACAGTTAGCTATAACTTATTATTTCCCAGTTGCTGACTTGTTAAATCATGAAAAATCGGGCTGGGAATCTGACCAATCTAATTAAGAGATAATCGCTAATCCCATCAAACTTGGTCATCAACTCATATCGTTACTATGTAAATTTGGGAATGCTAGATCAAACCAATCCACATCTACCAAAACTTGCTTTGTTGCCTTCTACACATCCGGTCGAGGATCATAGCAAAGTTTCCGCGCTCTTCCCGCCTCATAAAAGATTACTGATCATCAGTCAGTTTTACCCCCCAGATTATGCGGCCACAGGACAGTTAATTGCGGAACTGGTGGATCAATTGTCTCACTTAGGTCTGAATATCCGAATCTTTACCGGACAACCGGGGTATGCTTTTGAGAACAACTCGGCCCCGAAGGAGGAACAGCGCCATCGGGTGACGGTACAGCGATCGCGCACTTCCCGTTTATGGCCCCTCCGTATCCGAGGCCGTGCCATTAACGGGTTATTGTTTTGTGTGCGCACGGCCGCCCATTTATTGCGCTGTGCCAAATCGAAGGACTTGTTACTCATCACCACGGAACCCCCCTATTTACCGATTATTGGCTATATCGCCCACTGTTTATTAGGGGTTAAATATATCTGTCTGCTCTATGACTTATATCCTGATGTCGCCGTCCAGTTAGGGGTAGTTTCTCGTCATCATTGGCTGGTGCGTTTGTGGGATAAAATAAACCGCAAAATCTGGCAAAAGTCTGAAGCGGTAATCGTTCTTAGTTCTTCCATGAAGGAACGGATTCTGCACAAAGCCCCCAACTTGGAGCATAAGATTAGTGTGATTCCCAGTTGGTCAGATCCCAATTTAATTCACCCCCTCGATAAACACAAAAACTGGTTCGCGGCGGAACACAATTTAACCGATACTTTTGTGGTGCAGTATTCGGGCAATTTGGGCCGCTGTCATGACCTAGAAACCATCCTGATGGCGGCGGAGTTGTTGAAGGATGAACCTGTTCGATTTGTGTTCATTGGACAGGGTGCTAAACTGGACGGTTGTCTCCAACGAGTGCAGGGGTTAGGGTTAAACAACTGTCAATTTTTGCCCTATCAAGATAAGTCGGTTTTACCCTATTCGTTAACCGCTTGTGATTTGTCTTTAGTCAGTATTAGTCCGGGTTTAGAGGGGATTGTTGCCCCCAGTAAACTCTATGGCATTTTGGCGGCTGGTCGTCCTGTGGCGGCCATTTGTGAACCTCATTCCTACTTGCGGGAATTGTTAGGGGATGCCAAGTGTGGTCAAGCCTTTTTAAATGGGGATGGGGAGGCCTTGGCGCAATATATCCGCTATTTGATGGCTAATCCCCAACTGGCAAAATCCTTGGGGCGCTCCGGGCGACGGTATCTCAAAGCCAATTTTACTCCGGATATTGTGGCCTTGCAGTATTTGCAGGTCTTAGCGGCGGCGGCTGGGGAATGAGTGAAGCATCAGACGAGTTTGGAACAGTTGCAGGCGTTGCTGTAGACTGTTCCAAGCTTGGGCATTAATGAGGTCTGGGGGGAAGAGTTGACCGGATAATCCAACGGCGATCGCACCCGCTTCGATAAAAGACAGGGCATTGTCGAGAGTTACCCCCCCGGTAGGAATCAGGGGAATATCCGGCAAAGGGGGGCGGATAGCGCGTAAATAGCTCACGCCCCCCATCGCACCAATGGGGAAGACCTTAACGCAGGGGGATCCGGCCTGCCAAGCGGCGACAATTTCGCTGGGGGTGAGGGCCCCGGGGATATAGGGCAGATCCAACCGTTTGGCCTGTTGGAGGAAACGGGGGTTAAAGTGGGGAGAAAAGCCAAATTGAATCCCCGATGCGATCGCCTCTTCCCAGTGAGATTCAGTTAACAGGGTACCCGCCCCGACCCAACAGTGGGGAAACGTAGCCCGGATATGCTGAACTAACAAGCTAGGCTGGTCACTATTCCAAGTAATTTCAATCATGCCCATCCCGGCGGCGATCGCAATTTCCGCCAGATGAACCCCCAACTCCAAAGAGGGAGAACGTAACACAGCAACGACTCGGTATTGTTGGAGAGCTTGTAACCAAGATTCAGTGAACACGATTAACTGTAAAAGGCTGAAACCATTGTTTTTCCCGGAGCCGTGAACTCTAGTGGGCGTTGAACTCCAGATTTAACGAGAGAAACTCGAACATCGGGATAATAACACAAAAGCTTGTCCGATACCTGAGAAAACCGGGAAGCTCCACGCTAGAATTGAGCCATTCATTTATGCAATTGACCACTCCCACCGTTATAGCGACGAGAGGAGCTTAACGGTGGGAGTAGTCAAGATCAGCTAAACCTAACCCGCCCTCCGCCTTAAACTCTAGAGTCCCTTATAGTAATCTTTAAAGACGATGAGCCTAAATCTAACCCACACCCTAATCGTCACCCTCCGTCATCCTACAACCATCGCCGCTTTAAGCTCCGTGAGTTTACACGCCATGGTTGGTGTGGCCCTGCCTAATTTACCCATGTTTGCGCCGCCCCCCGAGGACGCGCCCTATCATCGTAACGTTCAGGTCATTGAGTTAACCCCTGACGAAATCGGTCGTCTGCCCGATCTCTCCCCGCCCCCCTTAGAACTGCCTGAAATCCCCACCGCCCTCGTGCCGGGTCGGGCCAATATTCCCACCCTCGAAAACCTGCCCCTGCCGGAAGTCACTAGCCCTGTCTTGCCCCCGCCACCGGGCGGCACTGTGAGACAGCCCTCCAATCAGTCCACCCCGTCCGGTCAACGGGCCTACTCCTTCCCGATTAACCCTCCCTCCACCACCGTACAACGCAAACTCCCGGCTACCCCCCCGGCGGTCGTGGGTCGTCCTAATACCCCACCGCCGCCCCCCCAAACTACGGCTAAAGCTCCCACCCCAAGGGATCGGGAAAATTATCTCTTCCAAATTGATGAATCAGCCCAAGCCTTTCGGATTCGACCCTTGGAAGAAGTGGGCAATCCGGCCCGCTTATTACCAGGTGCATCAAGATCAGAGGAGGGGGAAGAGGAAACCCCTACAGCATCCCGTCGTCAGCCCGAAAGCAGTTCAGTCGCCGCACAACCGGGTAATATCCGAGCCACCAGTCAAAATGAGGGCGCGCCCCCTCTCACCCCTGAACAAGTGGCGACGCTACAACGCCAACAGGCTTTTAATCAACGACTGTCAGAACAACGGAATCTCCAACGGAGAACGGATCAAAACACCACCAACCAAGAAGCGGAGCGCAATTATACCGCTTGGCGAAATAATGTGACTCAAAATGTGAGTCAAGGACAAGGGACTCCCCAAGCTCGCACCATTCGGGGGAATTATCCGGCAGATGCTTGTTTAAGACGAATGGAGGGTACGGCGGTTTATGGCTTGGTCATTCAACCCGATGGGTCTGTGTCTAATGTGCAGCAGATTCGCAGTGCGGGTTATGCTCTATTGGATCAACAAGCGCGATCGCAAGTGACCAGTTTAGGTTTACCGCGAGGGGAACAACCCATCCCCTACCGGGTCAGCATCCAGTTCACCTATGACCCCCAACGCTGTCCTACGCTCTCCGTGCCGGATCCCGAGACGGTGCGCAATCAACCCCGGATTCCCCAAGGGACTCCTGCTCCTTCCCCCCAACCCAAACCAGAAAACCCAACTCCGGCACGACCAGAACCCAGTCCGAGTCCCCGTCCGACGGCTTCTCCCTCACCCTCTCCCGAACCGGCTCCCAGTCCCCCCGAGTCTCAAGGAGAGACGAGTGAGGAGGAACTCGCTACCCCCGAAGATTAGAGGGGGAGCATCTTGTGCAGGGGAGCAGGGGGGCAGGGGAGCAGGGGAGCAGGGGAGAGGGGGAGCAGGGGAACAATTACCTATTACCTATTACCTATTCCCTATTCCCTGTTCCCTGTTCCCTATTCCCTCTTCCTCTCAAAAGCAAGCCCAAAAAATGATATGCTTAACCCGCAAGAAATTACCAAAAACTTGGGTCTAAAGCCCCGTCCTTCCAGGACGGCTTTTTATGCCGGATGGTAAAATGTAACCATGATTGTACTTGAGTTTAAAGCCTACGGCAAAACCCAGCAAGTTCGGGCAATCGA
>NZ_JAIHOM010000198.1 GCF_026130165.1 Spirulina subsalsa FACHB-351
ACGCAACTTGTATTGATAGGAAAGAATGAGCATCTTACGAAATGCAAGTGATTCTCTTAATTGTATTACGATTAAGAAAAAGCCGTCCTAGAAGGACGGGGCTTTAGACCCAGGGTTTTTGGTAATACAATCATGAAGTTTATTTAATTGAGTTTGGATGATATCCCACAGAATGTCATGATCTATCGAAAAGTAAGCATGAGTGAGGATATCTCGCAGTCCAGCCACTTTTCGCCATTCTATTTGGGGGTAGCGATCGCGCAAATCCGTAGGAATCTGTTTCACGGCTTCACCAATAACTTGGAGATTACGGATAACCGCATCAAAAGTGCGTTCGTCCGCCATAAAGGCATCTTGATTTAGATCAGCCGTAAAGCGTTGAATTTTCTCGATACTGGTCACGATATCATCCAAATACAGACTTAAATTACGAGACATTAATAGCTTCACTCAACACAGTTTTCCGAATTTGTGGCTTTAGGGATTGCTTAGTCACCAGATCCACAGGTCTGTTAAATAAATCTTCCAGAAAAAATTTTAAATCCATATAACGATCAAACGTTGCTTTTCCTGCAAATTCAACCAGAAAATCTAAGTCACTTTCTGGAGTCGCTTCATTACGAACAGCAGAGCCAAATAGCGCTAAAGAATAGACACCAAAGCCATCTAGGGCTTCACGATGATCACGCAGAGTTGATAAAATCGTTTGACGATCGAGGACGTTGGGGCCAGCTTCACGGGTCATAAACAAGATACTTTCAAGCGTTTTTTTCATTGTATTTGTAGGTTGGGTGAAGCGCCAGCGCAACCCAACAAATCCCTATCCGTAGGTTGGGTGAAGCCCCAACGCAACCCAACAATTCCTTATCCGTAGGTTGGGTGAAGCGCCAGCGCAACCCAACAATTCCTTATCCGTAGGTTGGGTGAAGCACCAGCGCAACCCCTACATCAAATAAGATTGCCCCAACTTCGCCACCCAAGCATCACTAGACCCATAACGCACATTTTCCCCCGTACTATCATTCACCCCAGCAGGCATCACACCCGAGGTTACACCCGCCACATAAACACTATTTTCCCCCAAGGCGATCGCATGAGACACATCATTACGCACAGTCCCCAACTGTACCGCCCACTGATAAGACCCATCCCGGTTATACATCGCCACAAAACCATCACGGCTCCCCATCTCCCCATGCAATTCACCCAACGCCCCATCCGTATAACCCGTAATATATACATTCCCCTCCCCATCCGTCGCCACACCCGTCGCCCGATCCGCCAACTCCGTCCCCAGAAGACGTTTCCACTCAGAAACCCCATCCCCCGTAAACTGAGCCACCCAAGCATCCCCTTGGCCCCGATAAGTGCCACCCAAACCCGACATATCCCCATGAACCCCAGCCCACACCGCCACGGGATCCTTCCAATCGTAAATATTCACTTGGCTCCTATCTAACGTTTCACCCAACCATCCCCGCGTATAACCCACCAGATGAATCCGCACCAACGAAGGATCATGACCATCCGCCCCCGAATTGGGATCATAAACAGAAATCCCCAACACCTCATCCGTCGC
The DNA here is from genome assembly GCF_026130165.1 of Spirulina subsalsa FACHB-351. Taxonomy (GTDB): domain Bacteria; phylum Cyanobacteriota; class Cyanobacteriia; order Cyanobacteriales; family Spirulinaceae; genus Spirulina_A; species Spirulina_A subsalsa_A. Next base: position 1,580 of record NZ_JAIHOM010000198.1, read on the forward strand.
CATCGTGCCGAACTGTTTCACCCATTGAAAAACCCCCTCAGCGTCATACTTCGCCAACCAGCCATCCTTATCCCCCAAATGAGTTTGTCCACTCATCGCCCCTTGGGTATGTCCCGTAATATAAACATTCCCCGCCTGATCAACCGCCACCCCCGTCGCCTCATCCCACCGGGACGACCCCATAGAACTTCCCAACTGTCGCAACCAAACCTGTTCCCCATCCGGGCTATACTTCGCCACCCAAGCATCCGCCGTCCCCGCAACAGTTCCCCCTAAATTCCCCGTCGTATACCCCGTAATATAGAGAAAACCATCATCCCCCAAGGTCATCTTGCCACTGGCAATATCATAATTCAGCGAGGACTGATCAGTAATGCGTTTATTCCCCACAAACTCCGTCCATTGAACCTCACCAGCCCCATTATATTTGGTAATAAAAGAAGCCCGACTGCCATTCATACTCTCTTCCCCATCAGTCCAGCCCGAAATATACACATCTCCCGTATGAGGATCCACCACAATACTGTTCGGTTCAGTAAACCCATTATTGCCCCATTGTTTCACCCAAGTTAACTCCCCATTAGGGTCATATTTCGCCACAAAACCATCACCCAATTGGATAGCCGGAGAGTCAGATTCCTTATCCCCTAAAGCCCCGGCCGTCCGTCCAGTCAGATAAACATAACCCGCCCCATCCACAGCAACCCCCGTCGCCATATCAAAAGCCTCCGTCCCCAATTGCTGAACCCATTGCACCTCGGTTTTATTAATATCATCAATCCAGAGATCAACCGAAACTTTTGAACCAATAGAATAGGCATCATCTTCTCGCAACACAATCCGAACTCGTTTATTTCGGGGATCTCGTACACCATTATTAATCGGCACAATTTCCAACGTCACCGATTCTTCTCCATCGGGAATAACAATACTGCCCTGCAAGCGGTTACTTTGCTTAAACTCCCCATCTACCACGGGGCGACCGTGAGCATCTGTAATGTAACCTCCGTCAGGCACTTCATAATCAATGCCCGGCAATGCTTTCAACCACCAACCATTATCCCAATAGTTAATTTCTAAATCCCCCTCTAGGAATCCCTTGCGGGTAAATGTGACTTGTCCCACTGTGCCATCTTCAGAAGCCCGTTGAGTCACGGCTATTTCAATCACGGGTTTAGAATCATTATCCAAAATTTCTATCGGAAGATAGTTTGGACGCTGACGGTTATAGGACGGGTTAATAATATAGGAAACATCCGAGTTATCTCCTTGTGTATTGCTAGGTTCAATTTGGATAATAACTCTTTCTGTTGGTTCTATTTCGTCATCATTAACAGGCACAAAATTGCTCCATCTTGATTCCCACTGTCCGGCCGCAAAGGTCACTGTTCCTGTCCCTAAAATCATACTATTCGGGTCAAGATTAGGGGTAAAGGTATCGCGACTATTATCTGGGTTAATCGTAAAATCATCCACTTGCGCAGGATGGAAGATTTCCGTCATAAATTGATCATAAGTAACTCCACGATACAACGGAGCAAAGATATCATTAAAAGTCTGTTCTGTTACCTCCGTTGTAATCGAATAATTAACCGTTAACTCTTGATCTAAATCACCCCAACGGCGCAATTTAAACTTTGCCTCACTTGAACCTTCAGTAGCAACATATCCATTATTGTTATATTTAGAAGACCAATCAGTTAAAAGCCAAACTAACGGCACATTATTATCCCAAATCGTTACCGCCGCTAGATCGTCTGTTCCCACTTCATAACTTTTTTCCCGATCCGGTAGCTCCTTCCCTTGACTATCTCGCTCTTCCACTAATTTCAACCGTACCAATTCAGGATACTCAGAAATATCATCATCAATCGGATTAACTATAATCGTTACTTCCGACTGCCCCGCCGGAATTAATACCTTTCCTTTGTGTAAATCCTCTTGAGTCGTATAGGCACTTTCTAAGGTGTAATCTACCCCTAAAGTGGCTCTCGGGCGAGACCAGTGATGGGATCCTTCAAACGTAAAATAAACAACTAAATCCTCTTGCGTATTTCCCGTTCGTCTGATGGTAAACTCTCCCGAATGTTCCCCCTCCTTCGCATCGGGATCTGTCGCCTCAATTGTAGTCGTTGCTTTGTAACCATACAGATTCAATTTCCACTGTTTTAATTCCCCTGTTATCTCATTATTATTCTCATCAAACACTTGCAGCGTCCAATCCCCAACCGACGACTCGCCCCAATGACGCGCCGACGTAAATATCCACTTATCAAAATTATCCCCCGTATCCTTTAAACGAGGTTGCGCCAGAATTGACTCTGTACCACTCGGAGAAGTTAGCACCACTTTTAAATCCCCTCGATTGGTATGAGTCGCATCAAACATCACCTCAACTTTTTCTAGGGTTATATTTTCTCTAATCCCTACAGTTGAAGTCACAGAATCACCATTTTCGGGAATCTGTTCACCCACCGGAATCACTCCCGACGTAACCATCCATTCCCGCCCCACTAATTTCCCCGTTGCCCTCCACTCCTTCGCTAACTCAACCGCCCTCGCCGCATCTAACGCCCCAAACCCATACTTATAATTATGTTCAAATCCCCCACCATTCACCGTCCAACCTTCATCATCAGGATCATTTTTCCGCGCACTTTCCACCAGAATATGCTGCACATCCCGCCAAGTTAAACTAGGATTCGCCTCCAAAATCAACCCCACCACCCCAGAAGTCAACGCCGCCGCCGCCGAAGTCCCCCCAACTTGTACATAATCAGCAAGATCCGTTGTGATAATCCCTAAACCATCACCACTCGAATAAGCGGAAATCAACAGAGGTGCGCCCCACTCACTATAAACCGCTTGCACACCCTGATGGGTAATCGCTGCCACCGGAATCACATAACGAGAATTCGCATAGCCATCAAAATTCACCCCATCCTGCTCCCCTCCATTGCCACCAGCCCAGACAAAAATACTCCCCAGTCCATTGCGTCCTTGGCTAATTCCGTTATTTGACACTCCCATCGCTAAAAGCGAGGGATTCTTGGTTCAACGAGTTTCCTTAACTTGGCAGGACGTATCCAACCAAGCCAGAGGGAATCTCTCCCCAAGCGTGAGTTCCGGTATGCCCTACCGTACTTAGTCCCCTTTTCAAAATGTTAATAGCGGCGTTGGTATCTCTATCTTCTACATAGCCACAATGGGGACAAATATGGGTTCTTGTCGATAGAGATTTAAATACCTTTTCTCCACAATTAGAACAATTCTGACTGGTATTATGGGGCGGTACTGCTACCGTAGCCTTACCATATTTAAAGCCAAAATATTCTAACCATTGTCGAAAAGTTGACCAAGCCGCATCATTGATAGATTTAGCTAGTTTCGAGTTTTTTACCAGTCCTTTAACATTTAAGTCTTCGTAGGCGATAAAATCGTTAGATTTAATGACGCGCAATGCCTCTCTCTGGACAAAGCCTTTACGTTGTCTACTTACTCTTAAATGTTTTAAGGCATATCTCTTCCTAGCTTTTTTGTAGTTGTTTGATTGGGGTTGACCTTTCTTAAACTTCTTAGATTTTTGACGGTTAAGACGGTTTAATC
>NZ_JAIHOM010000018.1:0-47209 GCF_026130165.1 Spirulina subsalsa FACHB-351
GGGTGGGGCGCGCCCGAATTCACGCATCGGGAGAGATTCCCTCTTGGTTGGTTGGAGAAATCCTGTCAGCTAACGGAGACTCGTAGAACGATGAATCCCCCTGCCTTCAGGCGGGGGAGAACGTCAAACCCTGCACATAATGACTAATCCATACGCGAGGCAAACCAGAATGCCCAGATCACAGTCATGGCAAACAAGAGGGTACAGAACATATCTACCCAAGTGTGCCAACTGTGAGAGTTGATAAGAGTGATGGTCATGAGTTCTAATTTTTTGTATTAAATTTTACAGTTTATTAAGGAATTGGTAACTTTCACTACCATTTTAAAAAAAATATGCCAGATTAAAAAAAGATAAAACTTTGATAAATTCTTAAGGCAGACCCCTATGAGTACCCAAGAAGAAGCTCGCAAATTAATGGTTCAGGAGCGCAAACACCAACACCATGTACAGGAGGCCATGTTAGAACGGGCTACGGAAGAGTCGGTCAATGATGGGTTAACGGAAGAACAAGCGCGAGTCCACATGGCGCAGGAACGCCAACAGGAGGGACTTCGCCATGAAGCCATGTTAGAACGGTCTGCCGAAGAAATTGGCGCTCACTAGAGCATAACTTTTTTAATTCAAAGGTGGGGTTTTCTGCCCCGATGCGATCGCTCACTCTTAACCCAGTAGTGAGCGTTTGTGTATTCTAGGGCTTACTGAATAAGTCGGAGAGCAGGGGAGCAGGGGAGCAGGGGAGCAGGGGAGCAGGGGGGCAGGGGAGAAATTCCCTATTCCCTATTCCCTATTCCCTGTTCCCCATTCTAATCTTCGGACAGGCGTGTAGCAAAATTATACTGACGAGTGGGGGAAAGTTGCCGCGCCTTCAGGATGGCCGCCGCCAAGAACGCATAGGAAAGCGTCCCCACCACCGCTAAGAGAAAAGGACTAAAAAATCCCGCCGTATTCCAGAGTGTGTGCAGAATTGAGGCCGTGAGGTAGCCTGTGAGGAGAATTGAGGCGCGTTTGCTGGGCTTCAGAACACTTAAACCGATGGAATAACCGAAATAACCACTATAGGCCACATGACCCGCAATCAGCCCTAAAATCCGGGGAATGAGTAGTTGTAAGCTCAGGAGTTGTCCGGCCGCTTCTCCCGCTTGCAGGGTGGTACTCTGCATAAGGTCGGGGATATATTGACCCAAGGTTTCAATCAAAGTGAAACCGATGGCCGAGGATGTCCCTAATAGAATCCCGTCGAGAGGTTCAATTATGCCGACACGGTGATTCCAAGGGGCTTTAAGCCGTTGACCCAGCCAAAGTGCCAAAAAGATGGGAACCGCTTTCAGGAGTTCTTCCATCAGGCCGGCTCCGAAGAACATTCGCACGAATAAATCTAAGGGGGGAATACTGGTGGGGTCCGGGGGGATGCTGCCAGGAAGGACGACGCGGAAGACGAAGGAGAAAAGTTTGAGTGCTGGACTGATAATCAGGAGGATGGTGATGAGGGAGGAAGAGAGGAGAACCCAACCGGGTTTAGGTTTGCCACAGAGTTGGTAAATGTAGTAAAAAGCAATACCTGCGAGGTAGGTGGAGAGGAGTAGATTAAAGGCAATGGGATAACCAATGGTCAGGAACATCAACACCACACAGCTAATAGTGAGGATGGCGGGGAGGAGATAGGCCTTGTGGGGGAGGTCTTTGGCTGTGGAGAAAATGGGAAAGAGTTGGGAGAGGGTGAGAATCTCTGGAGGGGGCGGGGGGGGCAGTTCAAAGACAAATTCAACTAGGTCTTTAGCGAGGGAAATGCGATCGCCCGGTTGCAAAATAGCAGCCGATTTGAGGCGTTTTCCATTGAGATAAGTCCCATTAGCGCTCCCCAGATCATGAACTTCCCAATGGTTGTTCACATAGCGTAGGGCAAAGTGACGGCGAGACACACCAATATAAAAATCTGAGTCTAAAATAATCTGACAGGTGGGATCTCGACCTAAAACGACCTCTTGAGCAGGAGTCAGAGGATAGGCAGTAAAGGGACTATGACCCGAAACTTGGCGCAAAATGGCTTGCACTATGGTTAACCTTTGACTCGAAACAGTAACTCGAAACAGTAACTCGAAACAGTAACTCGAAACGGAAAAGCTGATGCAATTTTACCAGAAATTTTGGCAGAAGTCCCCTAAATTTGAGAGGGCTTAAGCCCGAAAATCAAGCCCATCTCATTCCTCTAAATCAATTCTAGGGGGTTTTCGTCCAACATTGCGAACATTAATAAACTTGTTCAAGACATCAAACCAAAAGGGCGCGCCCATTGCTAAGGCCAATGCTGTCACCGCCCAGCCTAACATCATTCTGAACCAAGCCAAAACTTTTTGATGAAATAGCTGGTTATTCTTCTGAACATTCGGGGGAGGAAAGGACGACCAGCCGATGGGCAAAATTAAGCTATCTTCTAAGGAAAGCTGCTCAACACAACTGACATCCCGACAATTTTGTTCTTCAATTAGTTTGGTGCTTAAAGCATTAACAGCAATCCGTAATTCTTGGTCACTACTGAGACGATGGATCATATAAAATGTGTCAGCATTGAAGATAACAGAAACCCCAAATCCTAAAACAAAAGCCCATAATTTAGCCTGACGTTTATAGACTCCAGAAGCTCGTTCCATAGATTGATCAAACCAATTAGATATTTCTTGATGTAGGTGTCTCACCTTTAAGTCTGTAGTAGTCAGTCTCGATTCAGCTTGTCTGGCTAAAGCCGCAATATTATTAATCAGATACCGTTTCCGAGGGGAAGGTTCAGATTGTTTATGTTGGTCTAATTTATCAATCAAAGATTGAATATTGTCTGAGTAATTAAAATCAATATTGTATTCTCGTTTTAAAACTTCTAACAAAGCCGTAGAAAATACATCTGACGGAATATAAGACGGAGAAGGTAGCATTTGCTGTAACTTGTTTTTAATCCGCCCTTGGCTCAAAGAACGGATCAAGGGATGATGATATAATTTCCCCATCATCTCTCCTTCTGCCCCCTTGCCTTCTAAAAGATTAATAATGCCATCTCGTAAATTTTTAGCCCTAGCTTTCAATAAGCCTGCTAGAAACTCTTCTAAAGCCGAGACAAATAAACTGAGGGTTAAATAGATAAAAACTAAACCAATCGCAACATTTAATAAGGTTGGTAAGTTCATGAGAATGCTCTGTGTGTTTTACCGGATTTTGTCTCTGTTAGTATACCCACTTCTCCCGTTTGCCGTCTGACTTTTGATCCATGGCGGGCTGGGGGGTGAAGTCCCCCAGAGAAGGGAATCTAAGGGCTAACTGTTTACAACCTAAGCTATAATTAAGGGTTCTCCATAATTTGAGGATTTTGATTGTGACGGTTAGAGTACGCATTGCTCCGAGTCCAACGGGGAATTTTCATATTGGAACAGCCCGTACAGCCGTTTTTAACTGGTTGTTTGCCCGTCGTGAGGGCGGAAAGTTTATTGTCCGGATTGAAGATACAGATACAGAACGCTCGAAGGCGGAATTTACGGAAAATATCCTAGAGGGTTTGAAATGGTTAGGTTTAAGTTGGGATGAGGGGCCTTTTTATCAGTCTCAACGCATTGAACGCTATCGGGAGGCGGTGCAAAGGTTATTAGATCGGGGGTTGGCCTATCGTTGTTATTGTACAACGGAGGAGTTGGAGGCGATGCGGGAGGCGCAAAAAGCCCGCCAAGAGGCCCCGCGCTATGATAACCGCCATCGTAACTTAACGGCCGAACAAGAGGCGGCTTTTGTTGCCGAGGGACGTAAACCTGTGATCCGCTTTAAGATTGAGGATGAGCGGGAGATCATTTGGTCAGATCATGTACGGGGCCAGGTGGTTTGGAAGGGGCGCGATTTGGGGGGCGACATGGTGGTTGCTCGCACTCCGGAGGGGGATGAGGTGTTTGGTCAACCGCTCTATAATTTGGCGGTGGTGGTGGATGATATCGATATGCAGATTTCCCATGTGATTCGAGGGGAAGATCATATCGCGAACACGGCCAAGCAGATTTTACTCTATGAGGCGTTAGGGGGGACGGTGCCGGAGTTTGCCCATACGCCTTTGATTTTGAATCAGGAGGGGCGGAAACTATCCAAACGGGATGGGGTGACTTCGATTTCAGATTTTCAGGCGTTGGGTTTTTTACCGGAGGCGATCGCTAATTACATGACACTCCTTGGTTGGACTCCCCCCGAAGGCAGCCCGGAAATTTTCTCCCTAAGCGAAGCAGCCCAACAGTTTGAGCTAGATCGGGTCAGCAAGGCGGGGGCTAAGTTTGACTGGCAAAAACTGGACTGGATTAATAGTCAGTATCTGCACAATATGCCCCCCGAGCAGTTAGTAGATTTACTCATTCCCCAATGGCAAGGGGCAGGTTATGATTTCGATCCCGTGGCAGATCGGGATTGGTTGGTCGAATTAGCAGCCCTAGTCGCCCACAGTTTAACCCGTTTAACTGATGCCGTAGCCGAAGCGCGCTTATTATTCGGCGACTCCATCACCTTCAATGAGGCCGCCCAAGAGCAGTTACAACTTGAAGGGGTGAGGGAGATTCTTCAAGGGGTTTTAACCGGGCTGGAGTCGGTGGAAAACTTGACCCCAGAGACGGCAAAATCCTTGATTAATCAGGTGACAAAGGCACAAAAGGTCAAAAAAGGTCTGGTGATGAAGTCCCTGCGGGCTGGCCTCACAGGTGAAGTCCAAGGCCCTGATTTAATTCAAGCTTGGATCTTATTGCATCAAAAAGGCTGGGATACCAGCCGTTTAACTCAAGCCCTCAAGTCCGTATAAGTCCTGATTTGCATATCACATTTTGGGTGATAAGACAAGGGAGTTTTGCGGTAGTTTTTTTGGAAATTCTGAGCAACTTTCACAAAATCTTCACAATAATAGATTATAGTTCAAGGAAGATTACAAAAAAATACTGACTCTAGACAAGCACCGAAGAGAACCACTTTGAACGGAATCCCCTAGGATACTATTTGACTCACTGGGATTTCCTGTTGCTCCTCTCTAATCTGTTAGAGATGCAACCAAAGGCGTTCTCTGCTTTTTTGTTTAAAAAAAATAATTCTTTTGCCATTTTAACCCTTTCTAATCACCTGTCACCAATGTTATATTGTATCGGGTGCAACTGCGGCTGATATCCAGATTTCTGTTAAAAGTAACATTATTTCCTCTGGTGAGATAATAGCTAACCATCATTAGGCTATCCTCTTTGTGATTAAGTAGTAGTAGAATAATATGTCAAAAGTTTTCGGTCACTTTCTCAATACATTCCCTCCGGATCATGATTCTTTGGAGTTAAACTTTAGACCGAGTTCTAAAAGTATCAAAGAACGCTGGCGGAATAATCGCCTTTCTGCTTATTTTGTGGCAAACTATTTTTCAACTTTTGTCGGAAGTAAAAAGGAGGATAAAGATCATGAACGGCAACTAAAAGAGGGTAAAGCGGCTGTGAGCTATATTGCTAATGAACTGTTAGAAAATGCCGTAAAATTTCATGATGAACCGGAAAGTAGCACTCATACAATTCGCTTTGGGATTCATTTTATTGAAAATCAGTTGATTACAGCCGTAATTTTCGCCACGAATGTTATTAAGACAGATAAGATGAAACCGTTTGAGGATTGGATTCAGGAGTTGCTTTCTGTCGATACGGAGGAGCTTTATATTAAGAAAGTAGAAGAAAGCTTAGAAAATGATGAACAATCTGGAGTAGGGTTGCTAACTATTATTAATGACTATGATGCACGATTGGGGTGGTATTTTGAAGAAGTTCCCGAAGACCCTACTATCTGTTTTGTAACAACAATGGCACAAGTTACTATAGAATAGTTGTGGGAATTAGGTTGCTGAGGAGGGACGGAGATGAAGTCAGATATTGTCGGTGAGGATTACCGAATTTTATATGATGAACAGGGCAATACAGTTGCTTTTTATGGTGAACTGAGTTTAAGTGGCTCAAAGGATTATGAGCCAATTAAGCAGTTGTTAGAAGAGGCAACGAGTGAAGAGCTAGAGCAGTTTACTTTAGATTTGAAAGAGTTATATTTTCTCAATAGTTCAGGAATTAGTATGTTGTCTAAGTTTGTGATTGGGATGAGAAAGTCGGATACTCAATTGATTGTAATTGGTTCGGAGGAGATTCCTTGGCAGAAAAAATCTCTCTCCAATTTACAGAAGTTTTTACCTAGTTTGCAGTTAGTGATGGAGGCATCTGAGGAAACGAGTTGAGGGGGAATTAATAATTAAGTAAAGGCCCAGAGGACTCGCTCTTGTCGGAAGGGGGCGGCGACTGTCTCGCCGATGTCGCTAATGGTGACTAAATCGGCTGGGGAAAGTTCAATCGTTGCGGCTTGGGCATTATCGAGGACTTGGCTGGCATAACGCGCTCCGGCGATCGCACAAGTTTGAGGTTGAGCGATTAACCAAGCGAGCGCCAACTGGGCTAGACTACAATCATAACGAGCGGCAATGGGTCGCAATTGGTCTAAAGCGTCCTGCACTCGCCCATAGTGTTCGGGCTGAAAGAGTTTGTTCTGGTAACGATGATCTCCCTCCACAAATTGATGATCTCGTCCAAATTTCCCGGTTAAAAAGCCTTGAGCTAAGGAAGAATAGGCGAGAATTGTGATCTGATTTTCTACACAATAGGGCATTTGTTCTCCTTCAATTTGTCGCCAAAAGAGAGAATAGGGGGGCTGTAAACTCTCAATGGTGCCGTATTGTGCGGCTTCTTGGAGTTGGGGGAGGGAGAAGTTAGAGACTCCAATGGCGCGAATTTTACCCTGTTCTTTAAGGGTATTGAGGGCGTTCATGGTTTCTGCGATGGGAACAAGGGGAGTGTTCCATGTTCCGGCGGGCCAGTGGATTTGGTACAAATCGATATAGTCGGTTTGTAGGTTTTTGAGAGATCCTTCACAGGCGGCGATGACCTGATCATAGGCCAGATGGGTGGAGAAGACTTTGGAGGCATAGACGGCGCGATCGCGCACATCCCCCAGCGCTTGGGCTACCATGCGCTCAGAATGCCCCTCTCCGTAGATTTCTGCGGTGTCAATGGTGGTGATTCCGGCCTCAAAGGCGGCTCGAATGGCTTTGATCGTTTCTTGATCTTCAATGCCCGCCCACATCCGTTTCCCAGCTTGCCACGTTCCCATGAGAATGGGGGTAATTTGAAGGTCTGATGTTCCGAGTTGGCGTGTTTTCATGAGTTATCCCTGATCCATAATCCGTTATTCAACGAGCTTAACCGACCTGAGTCAAGCGCAACAGGTGTTTTAAATAAATCCAGAAATGCTGGGCGTTGACTTTGCTCCATCCCGCGTGGCGTTTGCGAAAAATATACCCCACTTCACAGATGTTCTGGGGGGTGGTGCGGCTGAGAATTTCGAGGAGGATTTTGTAGCCAACGGGTTGAAAAGCAATGTTTAAGAGGGTGTGACGACGGATGAGAAAGTAACCACTCAGAGGATCGGTAACGGACTGTTTGAGTTGAGGTAAGACGGAGAAACTGAGCCATTTTGCCCCCCTAGAGAGGATCCGTCGGATCAGACTCCAATCTTGACAGCCTCCGTTAGGAAGGTGACGACTGGCGATCGCTAAATCATGATGATGCTCCATGGCGGCAAGCAGAGTCAGCAAGGTTTCCGGGGGGTGTTGAAAGTCCCCATCCATTACGCCTAACACTTGCCCCCGGGCGACTTGCCAGCCCCGCAGCACAGCCGAGGCTAGTCCTCGTTCCCCCAAACGACGCAAGACGCGCAGTTGAGGATAATGGACTGTCAATTCTAAGGCGATCGCCCAGGTTTGATCCGGACTATCATCATCCACCACAATCAGTTCATAGTTTTGGGGAAGTGCCTGATCCAAAACTCGCACTAATTCTGAGATTAAGAGACGAATATTCGGGCGTTCGTTGTAGGTGGGAATCACCAGCGAGAGGAAGAGGTTTGACCTCGGGGAGTCAGGAATTATCCATGCTCCGGTGGGGACGGTTTCTAATACACCCGTGGCTAGAATACATTCGGTCATAGAGTATGGCAACGATTGGCAAGAATTCCTTGAATATCTTAATCGTTTACGACCATGACAACCCATTCCTTCCACAACTCATCACCCTTGGGGATTCATGCCAAGGGTGATGAGTGGGTGAGGGTGAATTGACTACAACCGTTTAAAGGCATCTAAATGTTCAAGATGCTGGGATTGTTGTTCTAAATTCACGGAAAGGCGATCGCATACAATCTCACACAACTTGAAAACACTCACATCGGTGATCTCGTAATAAACACTTACCCCTTGAGGTTGGCGCTTGACAATCCCTACCTGAGTCAGAATTTTTAGGTGTTTGGACACATTCGCTTGTCCGAGTCCTGTGACTTCAATAATCTCCGTTACGTTCTTTGCGCCAGATTTTAAACTACAAAGGATGTGCAAACGACTCACTTCAGACAAAACCTTGAAGTATTCCGCAATCCGGTTGAGTGCTTCTGGCGAAACCTGTGTTGTCAGCATTTTGCAATAATGTGCAGCTATTTTGATTTTCCTCTTGACACCATATTACCATATGGTAGTATGATAAATATGAAAAACATAGATATCATTTAAGTGTACCTTGTTTTAACCCAGAGGAGGCCGCCAAATGCTGTTCCGTCAACTCTTTGACCCAGAAACCAGTACCTATACTTATCTCATTGCAGATTTAGAGACGAAAGAAGCGATCTTAGTGGATCCCGTGTTGGAGCAAGTGGATCGGGATTTATCATTGATTCAGGAGTTGGGGTTAACCCTGCGTTATTGCCTTGAAACCCATATTCACGCCGATCACATTACCGGAACCGGGAAATTGCGGGATTTAACAGGATGTCAGGGGATTGTTCCAGAACACGCCATTGCCGCTTGTGCTAACCGTCATATTAAAGATGGGGAAGTCATTACAATGGGGTCCATTGAGGTGAAAGCCCTTTTTACCCCAGGCCATACGAACTGTCACATGACCTATGCCGTCAATGGCACCCACTTATTAACCGGGGATGCCTTGTTTATTCGCGGATGTGGTCGCACCGACTTCCAAAGCGGAGATCCCGGTCAACTGTACGATTCCATCACCGGGTGCTTGTTTACCTACCCCGATGAAACCCTGATTTATCCCGGCCATGACTACCGAGGACAAACAGTTTCAACGGTGGGGGAAGAGAAGAAATTTAATCCTCGTTTAGCGGGACGCGATCGCACTTCATTCATTGAACTGATGAATAGTTTAAACCTCCCCGACCCCCAAAAGATTATGGAAGCGGTTCCGGCTAATCAAAAATGTGGCAAAGTCCCCGCATTATCCTAGTCTGAATCTTTCCTTTGTCCACACTCTATATGAGGTTCGTTTTATGCGCTTTCTCCCTTCTGCCTTCATCTTAGGCGTGAGTTTATGCCTTGTGTTCTTATTCAGTTTCCCCAAGATGGCACGGGCCGATATTCCCCCCGAAAACTTAGCCCAAGTTGTCCAAGAAATTGAATATTTAGATCAAATGCGTTCCGGACTCGCCTCCACCCTCGAAGGTCGTAGCGAGGAACCCACCCCCCAAACCATGCAGGAAGTATGTAAACCTGTGGGGATGCGGGCCAAGCAGTTGAGTCAGGAAAACGGCTGGCAAGTGAAGCAAATAGCCAGTAAATACCGCAATCAGGAGCATAAACCCGACTCCCCCCAAGCGGTGCAAGCCTTAAACCGTTTTAGTGAAGACCCCGAGTTATTGGCCTTTTGGCAAAAAGACACCCTACAGGGTCAGGAGGGACTGCACTATTTCCGACGGATTAATGTAGAGGCCAGTTGTTTAGCCTGTCACGGGGCTAAAGATAGCCGACCCAAATTTGTCAAGGAGAAGTACCCCCAAGACTTAGCCTTTGATTTCCAAGTTGGCGACCTGCGCGGGATGTATTCCGTATTTGTGCCGGACGTGCAACAGGCCTTACAACAAGCTTTAACGGAGTAAAACGATGTGTAAGGGGTTTCTAGCTCTTAATTCTCTATTGAGCGCGATAAAAGGTCAATTGAAACGGCTTTTTTGGGTGGGGTGCATCCTGTTGTTAAGTCTGATGATGGTCGGGCAACCTGCGATCGCCGAGATCCGCCAACTGCCCGAACGTGCCGACCAGATGCTCTACCAATCCCGGCAAACCTTGCAAGATCAAAACGGCAAAACATGGCAAGTGGTGCTGTTTAAACGAGTTAAACCAGATCAGCCCAGCCTAACTCACTTGCGCTTAGTGGGATTCCCCGGCATCACCGTCACCCATCCCCATCCCCTACTCTTGGCTGCTGGGTCCCTAGAATTGAGTGCCAGTGATGATTTTGCCGAACAATCACCCTCCCCCAACGTTGGACAGTATGACTTAACCGAAATTATCCCCCAACTGCCCGGGGTGAACTTTCTCCGTCTTAATGTTCCCACCCTTGAACAACCCGTAGAATTGCGCGTTCCCTTCTTTGTATTGCAAGAGTGGAAAGAACTCAACCAACGCTAACCCATTCCGTCTTTTTGTTCTTCCTTTTCGACACTTTTAGGAGTTTATAAACTATGACTAACGTACAAAATCGTCTAAAAAACCTCGATCCCGCTACCTTATACGCCGCTTTAGAACAGGATAAAGTCTATCTCATTGACGTGCGTGAACCTTCCGAATTTGCCGGGGAACGGATTCACGGAGCAACACGAGTGTCTTTATCCAGTTTTGAGGCTGATCGCATCCCCCAAGATGCCCAAAAACAATTAGTTCTCTACTGTCAACATGGCAACCGTTCCAGTCAAGCTGCCCAAAAACTCTTTATGGCCGGATTTGAAAAAGTCAGCCATCTTGAAGGAGGACTCAACAACTGGAAACAACAAGGTTATCCCACCTTTGTTAACAAAAAAGCCCCCATTAGTATTATGCGGCAAGTGCAAATTATCGCCGGATCTCTCATGTTAACTGGGACAATTTTAGGCGCATTTGTTTCCCCCTGGTTTCTGTTGCTCAGTGGTTTTGTTGGTGCCGGATTAACCTTTGCCGGAGTTACCGGAACTTGTGCAATGGCGCGGATACTCTCTAAACTTCCTTATAATCAAGTTTGACCTCTCCCTTGCTTAAAACTCGGGGGATTATAGCTGATATTGCTATGGGGTAGTTAACCTTGACAAGTTAAGTCTTTTCTCCTCTTGTCAAGGTCAGGGAGTCGGGTGTCGGGTGTCGGGAATCGGGAATCGGAAACAATTGATAATTGATAATTGTCAATTGTCAATTATCAATTCCCTATTACTTCTCCCCTGCCCCCCTGCTCCCCTGCTCCCCTGCCCCCCTGCTCCCCTGCTCCCCCATTCCCGACTCCCCGAGTAATTCACCAAGCCCTATTGTAGTTTGGCGATCGCACCTTTTTCGACTAACACCTGTTCGGTTAACAAATCCTTGACTGTGGCTAATAATACCCGTTGCTCGTTGACTTCAAATTCTACCGAAATCCGATCCATGCCCACCTGTCCACAGGGATTCAAATGGGCGACACAAACCTCCGCATGATGACTGTCAAGGGAGCGATACTGAGATTGACGATGGAGTTTACTACTCGACATTCGCCCCAATTCATCATAGGTGACTTCAGCTTGGCTCACTTCTGCCACTTCCCCAATATCGAGGCGAATTTCCCTCTGTCCTTCCCGGGCTACTTGTAAGGTTAAGGGATCGTCCCGTTTACAAGGATATTGACTACCCCGATTAAACAGGGTGAAGTAGGAGTAAGTGCGGGTGGTGGGCTCCCACAGACGGAGGGCGTAACTGTGGCGTAAATAATCTTCTATGGCCTCGATTTGGGTGAGGGCTAAAGCCCCGTGACAGACGGCTTCAAAAGGTTTGCCCAGTTGAACTCGCGATCGCCCAAAATAGGAAACAATCAACTGTTGCACCGCCGGAATCAAACAACTCCCCCCCACCAGTAACACCTGTTCAATATCACTTTTTTGGACTCCTTTCCCCAAGGCCGTCATCACCACTTCATCGAGGGCTTCCCGCAACTGCTCTAAAAACTGGTGTCGTTCGAGAATTTCCTCCAACTGGTACCGCTCTAAACTCAAATCGTAGGACATAAAATTTTCTTCATCGAGCCAACTTTCCGCCGCATTTTCTTCCCGAGATAGGCGAATTTTTAAGCGTTCTGCTAACTCTAGTAAATTCTGCCAACTCACTCCATCCACACTATCCCGAGCGGTTCCCTGTTGTCTGAGATAGTCTTCCACAATCCAAATATCAATATCTTCCCCCCCCACATAAGCATCGGATTTCGCGATCACTTGAGCAGAAACCGCTTGTTGGTTGCCCATTGCTCCCTCGGTGCGGACTAAACTCAAATCGAGGGTACCGCCCCCAAAATCAATCACCAATACTAACGCGCCGGGTTGTTGCACGGCATAACCGAGGGCGGCGGCGGTAGATTCATCAATAAAGCGTCGTTCTTTTACTCCTAATTGATCGGCAAAATCATTAAACCAGTCCAGATACCGTTCAAATGCGCCCACAGGCACCGTAAAAATGAGTTCTGAGGGGGTTATATCTTGGTTTTGAATATTTTGCCAGATTTGCTGTAAAAACCGTTCTGAGACAGTCTGAGCATCGTAGGTGAAGCCGTCGAGTTGACGGGGGGGCATTTGGAAATCGGCGGCTAACTCCCGTTTGAAGCTTTTAAACAGGCGTTCAGGTTCAGTGAAACCGAAACGTTGCGATCGCACTTGCTCGCCAATTAAAATCTTGTCAGAGGCCTGCACATAGAGCAAACTGGGGATTACAGGCACATCTACCCAACTCCCCTCTTTACTCTTGCTGCGAAACAAACGGGACATTTCCCCGAAGCGCAGAGTTTTCGGGGCTTGGGTATCAGGTTCTAAAAAACTAACGATGGTGTTGCTGGTGCCGAAATCAATAGCAACGGTGGTCATTGCCTTAAACTAGGTAATAGGGAATGGGGACTCGGGAATAGTTAATGCACACAGAGTTAAGGGATCAAGATGGGGGGTTAGGTTTTGGGCAAGGTGCGACTGACCTTCGCAGGGCAGAGAATGCGATCGCCCTCTCGGTAGCCAACAAAGCGAATATACACCAAATCCCCCGCTTGAATATCATTGCGATCGGCTTGATGAATTTGGGGGTCAAAAATCACCTGTTCCCAAGCAGAACCAATCGGTTCATACCCCCAAGCATTGAGTAAATTTTTCAGAGGGGTGAACAAAGCAATTAAATTTTTAGCGGGTAAATTGGGTTTAGCCTCCGCCATAGTGCAAGCCGTGGGGAAATTCATCAACAGGGTTTGTAACTGCTCAAAAACCTCAGTCTTAATATCCCCGCGAGTTTGCTCGCTCCCCTTTTGTAATTCTGCCCGCATCCGACGACATTGTTGTTGCAGTTGTTGCACCTGATAGTTTGCCTCATCCAAGGTCTGATCCTGTGCGGTGGTCTGTTCTTCCAATTGGGCTACCTTAGCTTGAGCCGTTGCTAAACCCTCTTCGGCTGCCGCTAATTGCTGTTTGAGCATCACGGTTTCATCATACAAACTTTGGCATTTTTGATGTAACTTGCCAATTTCTTGGAAAGCTGCCCCCAAGGACGGGAAGGAAATACCAAACTGTTGGAGCAACTCTTCTAGGGTCCAGTTGAGCGTCGTTGCTAAACGTTGCAATTGTTGCAACTCTAGTTTTTCAATCGACCCTTGACGCAATTGTTGTAACTCCCGAGGAGTAAGACCCGACTTGCGTTGTAGAGCCGTCCAACTGGTAAGACTCGCCTGCAAAAGGCGATCGCGCAACAATTCATCTCCCGGATAGGTACAATCTAGATTCTCCTCTCGCGCCATCCGTGAACCCACCACCGTCAACAGCGCCAGAGTCCCCCCGAACCAAAGAACGACACCGAACCAAAAAAGATTGGGGTCATCAACCATGATGCTATCCTCTACTATCCCTGCTGTTCCAGCGATTGCGATTGGGTTTCCGTTTGAGTGAGGATATTCGATTCTCGGTAATAGTCCGGGAGAAATTCTTGGCTTTCAACTTCACCCATTGCCTGTTCAATCTCCTCCGTCACCTTTGTACAGTGGGCGCCGGCAATCCCATCAACAACCGTTTCAACAATTTTGCCATCTTTGCCGATCCGGTATTCAATTTTCTGGTATTCTGCCATCTTGACTCCAATAAAAATCAGGGTATTCGGAAAAACACTCCAGAGCAGCCACTCTAGTTTCCGATTGTATCTCGACATCTTCCTCAATGTATCAGGGGGTGAAACATTCAGGCTGATCTTTTAGCGGAAGATTCCATCTTTCTCCTGTTCTGCCCCCCACTTTGGCAGGATGTGATTACAATATGGCTATAAAACTCATCCCAACCGCACTCTGGCCTCAGAAAAATCATCAATTAAGCGGCGCACCGCTTAGGAGTTTTCTCCCTCCAGAGTCCAAGTCCAGAAATCCCCCCTACCCTACAACGTGGGTTAGCGGTGGGATGATGCAACCTCAAGAAACTAAATCTTGCTAAAGTCTTCAAATGTGATTGCCGA
The DNA here is from genome assembly GCF_026130165.1 of Spirulina subsalsa FACHB-351. GTDB lineage: Bacteria > Cyanobacteriota > Cyanobacteriia > Cyanobacteriales > Spirulinaceae > Spirulina_A > Spirulina_A subsalsa_A. The sequence continues at coordinate 14,600 of NZ_JAIHOM010000018.1, forward strand.
ACTCAGTTAAGTTAAACAGTCTATGCACCGGATCCAACTTTATGCGATCGCCCTCCTAAGTGGTTTAACCGTGGTCATACCCCTGACCACCCCCCTCTTAGCGGCATCTAACAGTTCTTCCCTAGAACCTCAAACCCCCGTCCGAGTCAGTCAAACTCCCCCCGGAGTGGCTGCCCCAGAATTGTCCCCCTTTGAAACCCGCGTATGGCGCGAAATTAACAGTCTTCGCACTAATCCTTCCGCCTATGCCGACTGGTTAGAATCCCAGCGCGTCCACTTTAACGGCAACCTCCTAGAAATTCCCGGAGAACCGACCATTACAACCCAAGAAGGAGTCGATGCCCTCGATGAAGCCATTCGCTTCCTGAGAGAAGCCCGTCCCCTCTTGCCCTTACAATTGTCCCCCGGAATGTCTAAAGCCGCCCAAGACCACGTTGAGGACCAAGGGCAAACCGGACAAACTGGCCATACAGGCAGTGATGGCAGTGCCTTTTTTGAGCGCTTGAGTCGCTATGGTCTAGTCAACGGCCCGGCCGCAGAAAATATTACCTACGGGGAAGAGTCCGCCCGTATCATGGTGATGCGCTTGATTTTAGACGATGGTCTACCCCAACGAACCCAGCGCAATAATCTATTCAATATTGATTTTAAATTCATGGGGTTAGCTTGTGGTTCACACCCAACCCTAACGAATATGTGTACCATCAATTTGGCGGGGGCCTATCAAGAACAAACCGTTGCCACACCCCCCCAAACTCCTCCCGAAACGCCCCCGACAACTCCCTCTGACCCTGACACAACGCCGACTCCTCCTACTAGCACCTCGGCCGGGGTAATTTTAATTCAAGAAGGAGTGCTACAGGATGGAGACCCGATGTACGAGGATGGCAGTCTTTATCATGAACATCGTTTTCGAGGAGAAGAAGGCCAAGCGGTCACCATTCGTCTAGAAAGTGATGAGTTTGACACCTTCTTAGCGGTTTTGAATGAAGATGGCACCGAAGTTCTGGCGCAAAATGATGACATCAGTGAAGATGATACCAACTCCTTAATTCAAATGACCCTGCCCTACAATGGCATCTATCGGGTGTTTGTCAATGGTTATCACCCAACCGATCGGGGACGTTATCGGTTAGTGATTTACTAAAGAGCAGGTGCTATTCTGGTCTGACCGGAAGCAGTACAACAGGGGCTAGGTGGGATAGCAGAATCCCCCTAGTCCCTTTTTAACAGTGAACAGTTTAATACAAGTGTAATACGATATGTGTTACACTTGGCAAAGTGGATGTTCACAGGAGAAAAAGCCATGAGGGTGAACTACCCCACCCTGCCGTTGGCGAGGATGGGGCTTCCTGATTCAACGGGAACTGCATCTAACAAAACCGATGTTTTGCCAGGTTGTCTTACACTCCCTCCCCAGGCAGTATCGCTGGTTCCCAACGACAAGATCCGCAAGTCTTCATTTCTGATATTTTGTGCTTGGCTAGCTTGTGGTTTCGTAACATCCCTTTTACCTTCAGATTCTCTACAGCAATAACTTGGTTTTCGTTGACTATCTTGCGGGATAGTTTGTGTAGAAAGTCCTCACGGCAACGGGCAGTCTTGCCATAAACCGCCGATCACATTGTACCTGATCATCCGAGGATTCGCGATCGCTCAGTTGGTTTATTGGTTGCTATTCATCCCCTCCCTGCAAGCGAGGAAGCAACATTTTGTTAAAACGCTGGGAGTCGCCCCGTCGTGTAGGTCGCAATGACAAGGGACGGGGGGGAACCGCCCGACAGCGCCAGTTGCGCAAACAGCAGCAAACCTTGCGACGGAAGCTAAAATCCTACCCTTCGACCTGAATAACGGTCGATCTATCGCGCTGGCAGAGCAGCCATTTCTCTCTTAATCACAAAGTTGGTCAAAACCCAAAAAGGGGACTATAATGAAATTAAGTTGATTTTTTGTTCAACGTTTTTTAGTCGTTCCACCCCCATAATAGCCATGACCAAGCACTACATCCTCCATTTAGACCCGAACGCCGAACACCCTTGGGATCAGTGTGTGTTGCGTAATCCCATGACAGGGGAACGACCGGATTTACAAAATGCGATCGCCCAGGCCGTTGGATCTGCTTCTGGGGAATACTTGATTGCCGTCAACATTGAAGTCGAAGTCTTAGAATCCACCACCCTCCCCCAGTCTAAACCCGAAACTCGTCCCTTGGCTCTCTGGAAAACCCCCGTCCCCCTCGCCAACTAATCCCTTGAGACTCAGCAAAATATTGTAGGATCTCAACATAGGCGAACAACGCAGGATCGAGTCCAGTTCAACCGTTATGCGCTCATCATCCGGTTTCTGAGTCCAATCGCGCTTAAACCTCCGAAAGTCACTCAGAAACCGGGTTTTCTGCTCCAATCTTTTGGGTTCAAACCCCCATTCTTTAAGGCGTGTAGTTCACTCATCACTTCAGGAAAAAACCATGGGAGAAGAGAAAAGCGGCGTGAAAATCATTACAGATAATCGTAAAGCGAGATATCTGTATGAAATCGTAGAAACCTACGAAGCCGGAATTCAATTAGTCGGCACAGAAGTTAAATCCATCCGCGCCGGACGGGTTAATATGCAGGATGGCTATGGACTGATCCGCAACGGAGAAGCCTGGTTAATTAACGTTCATATTTCCCCTTACCAAGAGAGTAGCGATTACTTCAATCATGATCCTCGTCGGACGCGCAAGTTATTAATGAAGCGTAAGGAAATCAACAAATTAGTGGGCAAATTAGAACAAAAAGGCTTAACTTTAGTGCCGTTAAAAATGTATTTTAAGCGAGGTTGGGTGAAAGTCGTTCTCGGTTTAGGACGCGGGAAGAAACTCCACGACAAACGGGAAACAACGAAACAACGCCAAGATCAAAGGGATATGCAGCGTGCCTTGAAACGATTTTAAACTCTAAAACCTCCCTAGGGTGCGTCAGACCGAATCAAGATCAACTTAAATTAAAATAGTCACAACTGACGCACTATCTCAAGTCACTGACGCACCACCTGACCGAAAAAAGATAAGAATATCCCCGTTGACCTTTCATTGAAAAACCCTAAATTCAGTGAAAACTCGGTTGTGGAAATTATAAAAATAGTTTACTAACTACATTCTTCTCTGAATAAACTTCTTCTAAAAAATCACGCATCTACTTTACACAGGCTTTAAATAGACCACAAAAAAACCAAGGTTTCGTAAAAAGACCTTGTTTGGCCTTGTCTTGGCTTAGAGCAGATTGTTATAAAGGGAACAACAGGGTCTCTAAAGAGTATTGAGTAAAACTAGAAAATAAGGTAAACGACTAATGAACACTAAACTCAGCTTATCTATCTTCGCAGGAATTTTAGCCAGCAGCCTCGGATTAAGTAGTGCAGCCCAAGCGGCAGGTTTTTATTTCCAGACTAATTATTCAACCAACCCGAGCTTAAGCGGAGATAACCGTTGGCGCGGTGATATCATGCTGGATTCTGTCACCTTTGATGATCAGACATTTAGCAATTTCTCCTTAGTGAATAATGTGAACATCCTCTACAATGATGCCTTCACGGGGGGAAATACTGGTGCAGCCAGTGCAGATATGGGGCGCTTGGCAACTATTGGTTTATCTCAAGAGGATCTCACCAATGATGGTGCTGTGGCAGCGTTAGGAAATCAGAACCTGGGCAGCATTATTGATGGGGAAGATAGAGGAACCGTCTCGATGGATCTGTTCTTTGAAACGGCTGTGAATAACCTGTTACTCTGGGAACGGGGCCGGAATAGTGGGATGTCTATTCAAGCCATTGACAAACAAGGGAACTTATTAGGAAATCTCCTCAATCTGGACGCTCGTCAGTGGGCTGATGCCGGATTCCGGATGGGTACAATGGAAATTGGCAATAGTGTTCAAAACGTGGGTTCTATTGGGATATCTCTTGAGGATTTAGGGCTTTCGTCTTTGATTCATGGGGTTCGGGTGGTAGCGAAAGGTAACAGTTTCTTCAATAATAATGTCTCTTTAGATGATTTAGGATTGCTGGAAAGTACGGGTAAAAATGCCGCTTTCTACAATGGCCCTGACTTTAAGGTAGTAGGTTTAAAAACATCTGTTCCCGAACCTACAATGGTGATTGGTTTAGGTGCTGTCGCGTTTGGTGTGTTAACCACTCGTCGCAAACGGGCGAATAATGCCTAAGTGTAACCGCGTTCTAGGTTAGACGCAATGAACCCAACACTTAACCAGAAAGTGTTGGGTTTCGCTGTTGCTTTCCCTATTACTTGACTTTAACAAGAGGAGAAAAGCCTTAACTTGTCAAGGTTGGGTGTTGGGTTTCGCTGTCGCTACACCCAACCTACGGGGAGTTTTCTAGGGGTGGAAATATTCGCTGTCGCTTTCCCTATTACCTGACTTTAACAAGAGGAGAAAAGCCTTAACTTGTCAAGGTTGGGTGTTGGGTTTCGCTGTCGCTACACCCAACCTACGGGGAGTTTTTTAGGGGTGGAAATAATTGTAAATTTCTTGGGCTAATTTGGGACCAATGCCGGGGACTTGTTGTAATTGCTCTGGGGTGGCTTCTCGGATATAGTCAATGGAATGAAAATGAGCTAGTAATTGCTTTTGTCGCTCAAACCCTAATCCGGGGATTTCTTCTAAGCGCGATCGCCTACTTTGTTGTAAGCGCTGTTGACGGTGGAAGGTGACGGCAAAACGATGGGCTTCATCTCGCAGGCGGCGTAACAATTGTACCCCCGGTTGGTCTGGATCTGTGGCTAAGGGTTGAGACTGTCCGGGTAAAAAGATTTCCTCTCGTTGTTTCGCTAAACTCACGACAGGCAACTCTGCTAAGAGGGAGGATTCTGGGTGAGATTGTAAAACAGCCACCACCGCAGACAGTTGTCCTTTCCCTCCGTCAATCATCACTAAATCGGGAAAGTCAGGATCATCTTGGGGAGAGAGTTGGGGATTTTCTAAATACTGGCGAAAACGGCGGCCGATGACTTCGGCTAAACTGGCGAAATCGTCGGAATGACCGATGGTAATTTCTGGGTTTTTAATCTTGTAGTGACGGTAATGTTGTTGGGCGGGGATGCCATCAATAAATACGACTTGAGAGGCTACAGCATTAGATCCCTGAATGTGGGAAATATCATAACCTTCGATGCGTTTGGGCAGGGCGGGTAAATCTAGGAATTGGGCGAGGTCTTGTAAGGCTTGTAGGTTGCGATCGCATTTTTTCTGAGTCCAGTCTAACTCGTACTGGGCATTGCGTTCCACCAGTTCCACTAATTCGGCTTTGGTCTGGCGCTGGGGGGTTAGCAGATGGACTTTTCGCCCCCGTTTTTCCGTCAGCCACTGGGTTAATAAATCCCCGTGAGGTAAGTCATACTGCACTAAGATTTCATGGGGAATTTCTACGGGGTCAACTTGCCAATAGTGTTCTTCTAGCACTCGTTGTAAAATCGCTCCCGGGGTCCCACTTTGAGCCTCGGCAAAAAAGCCTAAACGTCCCACTAATTTCCCAGCGCGAATCTGGAAGAGTTGGATACAACAATGTTGTTCATTGGCGGCTAAAGCAATGGCATCTCGGGAGATGGTGTCATCGGGTAAGGATACTTTTTGCTCCCCCTGTAGTTGATTTAAACCCTGAATTTGATCCCGCAATTTGGCCGCTAGTTCAAAGTTTAATTGTGCGGCGGCCTCCTGCATTTGTTGGCTGAGTAAGTCCATTAATTCTCTAGTTCGACCTTGGAAAATCATGGCGACTTTCTGGACAATTTTCTGATAGTCCTGGGGGGTGATTAAGCTTTGACAGACTCCCGGACAACGCCCGATGTCATAGTTGAGGCAAGGACGGTCTTTAAATAGGGGTTTAGGACGCTGACGCAGGGGAAAAATGCGCTTAATCAGGTGGAGGGTATTCCGTAATACTCTGGTGTCTACATAGGGGCCATAGTAGCGATCTTTTTCTTGGGTGAGTCGTCGTTTTCGGGTGATAAAAATGCGGGGATAATCTTCTGACCAAGTAATACAAATATAGGGGTATTTTTTATCGTCTTTTAATAGAACATTAAAATAGGGTTGATGTTGCTTGACTAAATTCGCTTCTAATGCTAGAGCTTCGGCTTCAGTATCGGTGACGATGAATTCAATCTCAGCCACTTGACGCACCATCATAGCAATGCGATCGCTTAAAGGTTGGGAAGAGCGAAAATAGGAACGAACTCGCGATCGCAATTTTTTGGATTTGCCAATATAGAGAATCTGCGCGCTACTATCTCGCATCAAATACACCCCCGCTTCTAGGGGGATTTCCTTCAGTCGTTGTTCGAGACGTTCAGGATTTTGGAGGAGGCTGGGGGTAGAGTTTAGCAAGGCTCAATACCAGTATAGGAATTACGATAACAAAATCTAGGTCTTGCCCCTTGCCCATAGATCCATCGGGATGGGATGATAGATGTCAGCCTTGGGGCAATCCCAGTCTTGGTGCTTTAATCCCCAACGCATTTGCCCTTAACCGTAGTTCTCATAATAATAGCCTAAGAAAATATGGTCGTTGCTAGCCAATCACTCGAAGAACTTTGCATCAATTCCATCCGCTTTTTAGCCATTGACGCGGTGCAAAAAGCCAATTCAGGCCACCCCGGACTGCCCATGGGGGCGGCTCCGATGGCTTTTGTGTTGTGGGATCGTTTCATGCGCTACAATCCCAAAAACCCCAACTGGTTTAACCGCGATCGCTTTGTATTATCTGCTGGTCATGGCTGTATGTTGCAGTATGCTCTGTTACATTTAACAGGCTACGACAGCGTTTCGATGGAGGATATCAAGCAGTTCCGTCAGTGGGAATCCAAAACCCCCGGACACCCGGAAAACTTTGTCACATCAGGTGTTGAAGTAACCACCGGCCCCCTCGGACAAGGGATTGCCAATGGAGTTGGACTAGCAATGGCAGAAGCGCACCTCGCGGCCATGTTCAATAAACCGGATTGCACCCTCGTAGACCATTACACCTATGTGATTTTAGGGGATGGTTGTAACATGGAAGGGATTTCTGGAGAAGCTTGTTCTTTAGCAGGTCACTTAGGACTAGGTAAATTAATCGCCCTCTACGATGATAACCACATCTCTATTGATGGTTCTACCGACTTATCCTTTACGGAAGATGTAGGCAAACGGTTTGAAGCCTATGGCTGGCACGTTGTGAGCGTTCCCGAAGGCAACACCAACCTAGAAGCCATTGCCAAAGCCCTTGAAGAGGCCAAATCTGTCACCGACAAACCCTCTTTAATTAAAGTCACCACCACCATCGGTTATGGCTCCCCCAACAAAGCGAACACCCACGACGTTCACGGGGCCGCTTTAGGAGATGCAGAAGTAGCCGCCACTCGTGAACACTTAGGCTGGAACTATGAACCCTTTGTGGTGCCAGAAGATGCCTTAAGCCACTTCCGCAAGGCCGTAGAACGGGGTGCCAGCTATGAGGCCGAATGGAACGAAACCTTTGCCCAATACAAAACCAAGTATGGCGAAGATGCGGCTCTGTTTGAGCGGATGGTGAGCGGGAAACTGCCGGAAAATTGGGATCAGTGCCTCCCCACCTACACCCCCGACACCAAGGCAGATGCGACTCGGAATCAATCCGGTGCCACCTTAAACGCGATCGCTGGAACGTTACCCGAACTGTTTGGCGGTTCTGCGGACTTAGCTCCCTCCAATAAAACCCTGATTAAAGGGGCGGGGGATTTCCAAAAAGGCAACTATGGCGGGAAAAACCTGCGCTTTGGAGTCCGGGAACACGGCATGGGAGCAATTTGTAACGGGATTGCCCTCCATAACTCCGGTTTACTGCCCTACGGTGCGACCTTCTTGGTGTTTACAGACTATATGCGCAATGCTATCCGTCTGTCTGCACTCTCCCATGCGGGGGTGATTTGGGTGATGACTCACGACTCCATCGCCCTCGGGGAAGATGGCCCGACTCACCAACCTGTTGAGCATATTGCCTCTCTGCGCGCTATTCCCGATTTAATCGTCCTCCGTCCTGCGGATGGCAATGAAACCTCTGGGGCCTATAAAGTGGCCGTTGAACGGGCGAAAGGCATTGGTAGCGCGAAGAAACAAGCTAGTTTGTTGGCCTTGTCTCGTCAAAACCTGCCCAACTTGGCCGGGACTTCTATTGAAAACACCCTGAAAGGGGCTTATGTTCTCTCGGATAGTGAAGGCACTCCCGATATTATCCTGATTGGCACGGGTGGAGAACTGTACCTCTGTGCGGAAGCGGCTGATAAGTTACGGGCCGAAGGGAAGAAGGTTCGGGTGGTTTCTATGCCCAGTTGGGAACTGTTCGAGGAACAGGATGCGGCTTATAAGGAATCGGTTTTACCCCAAGGTGTCACAACCCGTCTCGCGGTGGAAGCCGGGATTAGCATGGGTTGGGGTCGTTATGTGGGTAACGAAGATAACACAATTGGGGTGAATACCTTTGGGGTATCTTCTCCCGGTAATGTGGCGTTAGAGAAGTTTGGTTACACGGTGGAAAATATCGTCAACCGAGCTAAAGCGCTGTTAGGTTAAGCCGGGGTTTACCCCATTATTCTAGATTGACCCCTCATTCCCCACGCCTTGTGCTGGGGGATGGGGGGTTAATTGATTAATTAGGGCTTGCTGAATAACTCTACTCGTGGGGCTAGGGAATTGATAATTAATAATTGATAATTGTCAATTGATAATTGATAATTTCTCCCCCTGCTCCCCTGCTCCCCCGCTCCCCTGAGAATTGATAATTAATAATTAATAATTGTCAATTGTCAATTGTCAATTCCCCACTCCCCTGCTCCCCAAGTTATTCAGCAGACCCTAACGAGAGGCGAGGGCTGTGGGATGGGAACAGAATTGTAGGAGAGTACATTCCCAAACGAGACGGGGCTGAACATAGCCTAAGAGGGCCTGACGGGCTTTTTCGAGGGCTTCGAGGGGGGGGGAGTGACGGGGGTTTTTAAGATACTTTTGCCAGTAGGTGTATTGTAGATAATTTAAAAGCCAGAGTTGAGTTTCTGCTTCTAAGGTTTGGTCAATTTCTTTGGCTAAGAAAATGGCTTGTTGGGGGCTGGTGGGCGGGGTGGCTAACTTGTGTAGGAGTTCTGGGGGGATGGCGGCCAGTTGTTCGGCGGCGAGGAGGGCTTCTCCCGGACTGCCTTGGGCGATCGCACACAAAACCCTATTGTCGGCAATTTCCCCGTAGCCCTTAGCGCGCAAAATCTCCCCCATCTCCTTGTGAGCGAGACGATAGAAGGGAATCCGTTGGCAGCGCGACACCAAAGTAGAGAGCAAGGAGTCCCCACTGGGAGCGATTAAAATTAAGGTAGCCCTCCCCGGTTCTTCAAGGGTTTTGAGGAGGGCATTGGCGGCCCCTTCTGCCATGGTGTGGGCATCTTCAATCACCACCACCGCACGAATAGCATTGAGGGGCGGACGGGCTAAAAAGTGGCTAATTTCGCGAATCTGTTCAATGCGAATCTGGGGAGGGGCTTTCCGTTTCAGACCCGCCGCCTCTGCTTCCGTTGCCGTGAGTCGTTGGCCTTGGTGTTGATAAGTCGGTTCGACCCAGAGAAAATCGGGGTGATTTTTGGCCTCGACCTTTTTATAGATTAAGGCCTGTTTGTCAGGAGGTTGATGGTGGGCGAGGAGGAGTTGAGCAAAAGCTCGGGCGGCGATTTTGCGCCCAATCCCCGGAGAGCCGACAAACAGATAAGCTGGGGCAATTTTATCTTTGAGTAGGGCTTGTTGGAGGAGTTCAACCGCTTGGGGTTGTCCTCTCAGGGCGAGAAAAGGATTCATCAATCAATTGGCCATAGGACAAAGCGCTTAACTGGTCATCAAGGGGCGTACTCTTGCCGATAAGATGGAAAAAAAGCAGTATTACCAAACTTGATTTTATGTCATCTATTCCTCAATCTTTAGAAGAAACCGTTAGTCAAGCCAAAGCCGCTACCCAGAGAGCATTAGAGGCTGGGTGTCAACGGGTACAGGTGGAGATTGTTCTTCCCGAAATTGCTTTAGAAGCTCAATCTCTCGCCCTTCAGTTTGCCGAACTGTTCGAGTCTTACGGTTCCGGGTTAAAAATTCTGTTTCCCGATACGGGGGCAGCCGCTTTAGCGCGACGGGATTGGGGAGAGACGGTGTTTAAGGTGACGGATCTCGGCAGCAGTCGGACTCCGGTTGAAATGAAACTCTCCGAGGATGATGAGGTGTTTCTGGTGGTGGCGGCTTCGGCGGTAGAGGTGGCCCAGGTGGAAAAATTGTGTAATTGGGCCCAAGAGCGCGATCGCCCGGTGATTCTCATTATCCCTCAACTGGAGAACGTGGCTACTATTGGCATTGGTTACGCTGCCCGGCAACTGCGGGAACGTTTCCTCAGTACCTTAGAAACGGCCTACTATCTTCGTCCCTTTGAAGGGGGGACTATTCTCCGCGCCTATCCCTCCCGTTGGCAGGTTTGGTTAGAGAAGGAGGAGGGGTACGAAAAGATCGCCGAAGAAGCCACCAAGCCCATCGGAGAGCGCTTAGAACGCATTATCATGGGTGCGATCGCCAACAACCCCGATCAAGAGAATCCGGCGGTAGCTGTACCCAAGAAAACCGGGGTTTTGGGCAGTCTTCAACAGTTTTTAAAAGCCTTGAGTAGTTAGGAAATTGATAATTAATGATTAATGATTGATAATTGATAATGATTAATTGTTAATTATTAATTGTTCCCTATTCCCTATTTCCTCTTGCCTTAACAATTAACTCAAGGATTCTCCTCTGTCGATTAAGATAGGTTTAGGGGCATCTCCGATTCTCATCCTTATTTTTTCTCCCCCTCTTCCTAAAGCCTGTGCAAATTGTCCTTGTTTCTGAGTCCCATCAATCCATCCCAGAAGCCTTGGCGGTTGTTCGCGAAGCGTCTCGAAGAGAAGGAATGCTCATGGCGATCGCAGAAATTAATCAACAAGGGGGCGTATTTGGGCAACCCCTTGAGTTGCGCTGTCTTCCCCTCCCCCCTTGGGACGAAAGAAACCACGTTGAGGCCTGGTATCGCGGCCTAGAAACCCTACTGGCTGGGGGGGAAGTGGGAGCCTTATTCGGGGGGTGGACAGCCCAAGGGGAACAGGCCCTAGTGCATTTAGTGGAATCTACCCAGACCCTGTTATTTTCCCCCCTGTGTCCCCACAATGTAGCCAGTTCTCGTCAAGTGTTTTACACCGGAAGTTGTGCCAATCAACACCTTGAAACTGCTTTAGATTGGTTACAAGCAACAGGGCGACAACGCTGCTATTTACTCACCAGTAACCATCCCGACTCCCAAAACCAAGGCCGTTTAACCGCTCACCTTTGGCAGGAACGGGGGGGAGAAATCATGGCATCCCGCTGTGTCCCTGTCACCCAGCCTGATTTTTCGGGCATTTTAGCGGACATTGAGCAGCACCAGCCCGATATGGTTCTAAATCTGCTCATGGGCCAGCCTTGTTCTGTAGGGGACAGCCCCACCTCCCCATATGCCCCCTTTTATCGAGACTATCACCGGGCTGGACTGGGGGAAACCTGCCCCCTCTTGACCCTCTTTCCCTCAGAGTTAGAAGAGTCCCACCCCGAGCTAGACTATCCCCCCCACTACCGCGTCACACCCTATAGTCGCCATTTTGACCATCCCATCAATCAGGCCTTTCTCGCCCACTGTGCCGCCAGTCAACGCACCCCCAGCGCGCCTTTGCTCAAGGGATATAGTGAAGTTTACCTGTGGAAACAGGGGGTAGAACTCGCCGGAACCGTGGGAGCTAACCGCGTGAGTGCCGCCTTGTATGGGCTAGGGTGGACCGGACCCCAGGGGTTAGTTTATCTGGAAACCAATCAGGCGATCGCACAACCGATATATATAGAGCAGTACCTGAACCCCCAAACCACCCAACTGGTTTATCAAACCCTCGGCCCCGTGCGTCCCTTGCCCCATTTAGACACCCTAGCCACTTGGGGCAAAACCCAAGACCCCTCAGCCATTGCCCCACCCAGTTTATGGGAACAACTCCAAGGAGAACGGCAAAAACGAGCGCAAATCGAGGCCGCCCTCCAAGACTACGCCATTGAACTGCGCACCATCTTTTCCGCCCTCACCGATGCCATTTTAGTCACCGATGCTCAAGGCTGTTACCTGCGCATTGCCCCCACCAATCCCGCTCATAAACCCTCCGCCGAGTTAATTGGCAAAACCCTTTATGATGTCTTCCCCCCCCAACAGGCCCAAGACCTGTTAAATAAAGTGCAAGAAGCCCTCACCACAGGTCAAAGTGTCACCTGTGAATATGCCCTCGCCCCCAACCAAGCCCAACAATGGGGCTTAAACCTAGACCGCAATCACAAGGAAAATTTCTGGTTCACCGCCACCCTTGCCCCCATTACCCCTCAATCCGTCCTCTGGGTCATTCGCAACATTACCCAAGAAAAACAAATTGAACTCGAAAAAAGTCGCATCCTCGCTGACCTAGAACAACAGTTCGCCGAACGCACCACCGCCCTGATGGCCGCCAACGATGAACTAATTGGGGAAATCGTCGATCGTCGTCTTGCCGAAAGCGCCCTGCGTAACGCCAAAGATCAACTAGAAGCCGTCTTAGATGCCGTGCCGGGGATTGTCTCCTGGATTGGGGCTGACCTTTGTTATTTGGGCGTAAATCGGCATTTAGCGAAGGTCTTTAACCGCCCCCCAGAGTATTTCGTCGGGCAACATATCGGTTTCTTAGATGCTAGTTCCGAATTTGTCCGATTTGTCGAAGAATTTTTTGAGAGCGATCGCGAAGACGACTTTCGGGAAATCACCAACGTGATCAAAGGCAGCCCCCGCAACTACCTAATCGTCGCCCAAAAATACAACCAAGGTCAAGCCGCCTTTACCGTCGGCATCGACATCACCGAACGTCAGCAGGCCATCGAAGACCTCGCCCGCTCCAAAGACCAATTACAAGCCGTCCTCGATGCCGTCCCCGGTATTGTCTCCTGGATTAGTTGCGACCTGCGTTATTTAGGCGTAAACCGTCAACTGGCCCAAACCTTTAACCTCCGTCCCGAAGACTTCGCCGGAAAAAATATCGGCTTTTTACAAGCCAGCACCGACTTTAACCACTTCGTCTCCGCCTTCTTTGCCAGTCCCGAAACCGACAGTTTCCGCGAAGTCGAAGCCATCGTTAAAGGAGACACCCGCAACTACTTAATCGCCGCCCAAAAATACGACCAAGGTCAAGCCGCCTTCACCGTCGGGATTGACATCACCGACCGTCAACGGGCCCTCGATGACCTCGCCCGCTCTAAAGACCAACTGCAAGCCATTTTAGAAGCCGTGCCGGGGATTGTCTCCTGGATTAGTTCCGACCTGCGTTATTTAGGCGTAAATCGTCATTTAGCCGAAACCTTCAACCTCAAGGCCGAGGACTTTGTGGGTCAAGATATCGGCTTTTTGCAAAGTAGCTCAGAATTTAATACCTTTGTGCGGGAATTTTTCGCCAGTCCTCAATCCGATGCCTTCCGGGAAGTGCGGACCCTTGTCCGAGGCGAAAGGCGCAATTTCCTAATTGCCGCTCAAAAATACGATCAAGGCCGGGCAGCTTTTACCGTCGGCATTGATATCACCGAACGACAAAAAGCCCTCGATGCCCTCAAAGAAGCCGAAAACAAATATCGCACCATCTTTGAAAACGCCGTCGAGGGGATTTTCCAATCTTCCCCCCAAGGTCGTTATCTCAGCGCCAATCCGGCCCTAGCGCGCATCTATGGCTATGACTCCCCCGAGGCCTTAATTGAGCAAGTCACTGACCTCAGCCAAGAAATTTATGTCGATGCCAACAGCCGCCAACATTTCCGCAATATCTTAAATCAAGACGGGTCTGTGGTGGCCTATGAGTCCCAGATTCGCCGTCGGGATGGTACCGTGCGCTGGATTTCCGAAAATGCTCGGGCTGTCCATGATGAGACAGGGAGGCTCTTGTATTATGAGGGCACCGTTGAAGATATTACGGAACGCAAGCAAGCTGAGGAAGATTTACGGCGCTTTAGTGAGGAGTTAGAACAACGAGTTCATGAACGGACGCTAGAGTTACAAGACCTCAATTTACAGCTATTGATGGAAATTGGGGAACGGGAACGAGTAGAGTCAGCCCTACGCACCTCGGAGGCGGAATTACGGGCTTTATTTGCGGCCATGACGGATGTGATTACGGTGTTTGATGGGTCGGGCTGTTATGCCAAAATTGTCACTACTAATTCTGAGTTGTTGTATAGTCCCCAGATGGAATTATTGGGGCGCTCGGTGGATGAGGTACACCCCCCTGAACAGGCAGATATGTTTAAAACCCATATTCAGGAGGCTTTGAACACGGGTCAAACGGTGAGCGCCGATTACAGTTTATTGATTCCCAATAGTCAAGGGGAGATGGAGGAAACTTGGTTTGCGGCGAGTGTTTCTCCTTTGCCTAATCATAGTGTGATTTGGGTGGCGCGCAATGTGACGGAACGCCGTCGGGTGTTAAATGCTCTGCAAGAGGCTGAGGAGAAGTATCGCAGTATTTTTGAGAATGCGGCCGAGGGGATTTTCCAAATTACGCCAGACGGTGGCTATATTAGCGCCAATCCGGCTTTAGTAAAAATGTATGGGTTTAAGGATTTTGCCGAGTTGGCGGTCGAGGTGCAGAATATTGGAGAACAGCTTTATGTGTGTCCCGAGGAACGGGAGGAGTTGATTGAACGACTGGAGGAATTGGGATCGGTTTCCGGTTTTAAAGCGCAGGTGCGACGGAAGGATGGCGGTTTAATCTGGACTTCGGAAAATGTGCGGGTGGTGCGAGATGAGGAGGGGGGGACGCTGTACTATGAGGGGACGGTGGCGGATATTACCCAACAGAAGGCGGCGGAGGATGCCCTACACCTAGAACGGGAAAAGTCGGAACGGTTACTGTTGAATATTTTGCCTCGGTCGATTGCGGAACGGTTGAAGCAGGAGGAACAGTCCATTGCGGAACGGTTTGATAATGTGTCGATTTTGTTCGCGGATATTGTGGATTTTACCTCGCTGTCGGCTTCGATTTCTCCGACGGAGTTGGTGGATTTGTTGAATCAGATTTTCTCGGCTTTTGACCAGTTGGCGGATTGGTACAATTTGGAGAAGATTAAGACGATTGGGGATTCTTATATGGTGGCTGGGGGCTTCCCGGAAACGGAAATGCAGCATCATATTGAGGCGATCGCAGATATGGGGCTAGATATGCAGCGAGCTATCCGCCGTTTTGATCGTATGGATGGCAAACCGTTCCGTCTACGCATCGGGATTCATACTGGGCCGGTGGTGGCTGGGGTGATTGGGATTAAGAAGTTTATTTATGATCTCTGGGGGGATACGGTGAATGTGGCCTCGCGGATGGAATCTCAAGGCATGGGCGATCGCATTCAAGTCACCGCAGAGGTCTATGAGGTGTTAAAACACAATTATTGGCTGGAGGAACGGGGCGAGATTGAAGTCAAAGGCCGAGGGATTATGACCACTTATTGGTTAATGGGGCGTAATTGACTTGATCTAAATCCCACCTACGCGAGGGAAGGGCCAAAAGCGAAAAATCGCACGACCAATGACTTGATTTTGGGGCAAGAAGCCCCAAATATGAGAATCATTGCTGTTATTGCGATTATCTCCCATGACAAAGAGGGCATGGGCTGGTACTTGGAAGGGTGGGAGTTGATACTGGGGGGGAGCGGCAATATAGGGTTCTGTGAGGGGGATATGATTCACATAAACCCGGTTATCGTGGATTTCAATCTCTTGGCCGGGGATGCCGATGACGCGCTTAATAAAGGCCTGATCCGCTTGGTAGCCTTGGGCTTGCAGTTGGGGCGGGGGGCTAAACACAATAATATCGCCGGGCTGGGGGGGATGGAAACGATAGGAGACTTTTTCCACCACTACGCGATCGCCTGTTTCCAAAGTCGGTAACATCGAATCTGAGGGGATAAACCGGGGTTCTGCGATATAGGTCCGAATGATCAAAACTAGCACAAGTGCGATCGCCACCACTTGCACATTTTCCCAGACCCACCTGCGCCAATTCTGGGGGGTTTCAGCACCAGATTGAGCCGTTTCCGAAGCTTGAGCCGAAAGATCCTTATCCTGAGAGGTCATGAAACTTGCGCCACACTGAATAGAGTACCATTCTGCACTATACCCTGTTTCCGTCCGCCCATCCTCGGTCAAGCCCCCCGAAACCTTAAAATAACGACAACGCCCGCAGCAACACAGAACTCAAACCCCCCAGCATATTCAATAAATCAATCCCCACACCACTCCCCCCCCTTCCCGGATTATTCATCGCCTCCATCTGGGCTAAAAAATACTGGGCCGCCTGCTTCCCTTGCTCATTCTCCTGCTCTTCAAATAACCCTTGAGCAATTTTGGCATCTTGCATCGCCCCCACTTCATCCAACAAGCGATAGCGGGCAACACTCCGGGCTAAATACACCTCCCCATAGCGGGGATTTCGTTCCAGGGCCTGATTATAATACTCAATCGCCCGGATAAAATTCCGTCGATTACTTTCCAACACCCCTCGGGCATAAAAATGATCCGCCGTGAAAAACTGCCCCGGTATGCCCATTGCCCCATCTACCACCGCTTGATTGAGATTCGTCGCCTCTAGATTAGCTTGCATAAAATAGGCATTCCGCAAATCCGCCCCGGCCACATTGGCCCCGGTTAAATCAGCCCCCGTCAAGTTAGCCCCATTGAGGGAAGCCCCCCCTAAGTTCGCAAACCGTAAATCAGCCCCGGCTAAATTCGCCCGACTCAAATTAGCAAACCGTAAATCAGCCCCCACCAAATTCGCCCCACTTAAATCAGCCATCACTAAACCCGCCCGAGTTAAGTCACATTGGGGACATTCGCGCTGGGAAAGCAGTTGATGGAGATGCTGGAGGTTTTCTGCACGCACCGATAAACTGAGGGGCATTAAGAGCAAGACAGTTGTTGCAGCTAAGGTCTTTTTCATGGTTCTGCTGGGCGGAATTTTTCTCATTTTAGCTTAACTTAAGGTTTTATCTCTGGGTTGGGTGAGTTTGGAATGTTAAAACCCTATCCACTCCAAAAGACTTAAAATCTTCTCTTTTTAGGCGTTCCTGATCAAGATTTTTGTGAGAGAATAGAGAAATACTGTAGGGTGATTAACGCTAAATTCGACTAAGTTAAGAGGTTTCCTAAGCGACAAAATGTAGGCTACGCCGGATGAAAACTGAAGGTCGTCAACCTAGATAGGTTGTCTAGGAGTAGGGTCATTCTTTTCGGATCATTAGTTCTTAACTGAGTCTTCCACTTTACAACTCTTAAAAAACACTGAGATTATGTTTGGAAAACTGCGACTCCGCCAAAGAATTTTACTGGGCTATTTTTTGCCCATTGTTGCCTTTTTATTAACGACGTTGTGGGTGACTTCCAGCACTCAAACGATTATGTTGAACTTTAACCGCGTCAGTTTCATTGCAGATGTTATCGATAAGGTTCATCACCTCGAACTGGCTCACTTAAGGATGTCCAATGGGACAAGGGGCTATCTTTTAGAACCTGAACCCAATTTTTTGGATCGGAAAGTTCAAGGTCGCAATTTTTTTCAGGAAACGGTTAATTTACTGAACGAAAATCAATATAGCGTTAATTATGCTCAACAATATTTTTCCGGTCGTGATTTCGATGAATTGGTGGCCTTACGGCAACAATCTGAACAGGTGATGAGTTTAATCACCCAACAGGAGCAAAGGCGAGATGAAATGATTGCCTTAAGGCGGCAGGGAAATATTGAGTTGGCGAATCAGGCCTTTATTAAAAATACTGGGGAAGAGATTAACCAAGAGTTTCAAGGTATTAATGATCGCCTCCATGAAATGTATCAACGCATGGTGCTGGAAGAGCAACGGGTAGTTCAACAAGCTTTGGGAACTTTATTCATAGGATTTGTATTCTTGGCCATTATTATTGGGGGAGGGGCTGGTATGGCGCTATGGTGGATTGCTACCCAATTAACGCGCACGATTTACCGGGCAGCCCGGCAAATTCTCGCCTCTACGGAGGAAATTGCCACGACATTGGAGCAACAAGCGTCTACGGCTAGCACTCAGGCGGCTTCGGTGAATGAGACAACAACGACGATGGATGAGTTAACCAACTCAGCCCAAACGTCAGCCGCCCAAGCTAAAGCGGCGACTCATGCCGCCCAAGAGGCTTTAGCCTTAACGGAACAGGGAAATCAGGCTGTAATCGCTACTCTGGCTAATATGCAGCATTTACAGGGTAAAGTGCAGGCGATCGCACAGCAAATTCAACGCCTGAGTGAACAAAATCAACAAATCGGCACTATTGCCCAACTGGTGAGCAATTTGTCCTATCAAACTAATATGTTGGCTTTAAATGCTTCGGTGGAGGCGGTGAGAGCAGGAGAATATGGCAAAGGCTTTTCCGTTGTGGCCACAGAAATCCGCAAGTTAGCCGATAGTAGCAAACAGTCGGCTGAACAAATTCATCGTTTAGTGGGAGATATTCAGAGCGCTATTCATTCCACGGTGACGGCAACGGAAGAGGGAACAAACACGGCGGAAAGTGGAATTGAACGGGTGGAAGAAACGGCGAAAGTGTTTGTGGGGGTTCAGAAGGCGGTGAGTCATGTGGTGGAAAGCAATCAACAAATTGCTTTAAATATTCAACAGCAAGTACGAGCAGTTCAGCAGGTTTTTGATGCCATGAGTTTGTTAAATCGCAGTTCTCAAGAAACGGCGAAAGGTATTGAACAAACTCATGGGGAAATGTCGCACTTAAATGAGGCGGCCACGGCTTTAGAGGCCTTGCTTTAAATGCTCAAACACTGACTTATCCCCAATATCTGGGGGAATGGGTTGCACCAGTTTCCGCACTACGAAAATCACGAATAAGGCCGCCCAACTGCCCAGTAAGGTGCGTTCCATGTTTAAGGGTAACAGCCCGACTAAATGCCCTAAAAGTAGGAGGGGAACGAGGGGGGTGAGGATTTTGGTTTCTAAGCGGTTAAAACAAAAGGCTTCTTTGAAATAAATCCCTGTGAGGGCGGCAAAGGTGAAACCAACTCCCAACAAACTGGCTGGGGTGTAGTAGAGGGTCAGGGCAAAGGGGGCAGAATCGGCGTAGGCGAAAATGAAGGAGGCAACGGTGCCAATAATCCAGAAGAGTTTGAGGAGACGGTGAAGGGGGGCAAGGTAGATGTGGATTTTGAGCAAACTTAGGCCTAAACCCAAGGAAAAGAGGGTATAGAAAAGGCTGAGAAAGGGCAAGAGATCGGGGTTTGCCCCGAGGAATAAAAGTAAGGTGGTGGCGAGAAAAAAGCTGAGTCCGGCAATGGCTAAACCAGCGCGATACAGTCTTACGTCTCGTCGATCTTCGGGGTTAATGGTAAACGGGCCAAATTTTCCGTCATAAACTGGGAGGTTAGAGGTTGGAGTTGTGGTAGTCATAGGAGGATAAAGATTAAGACTTGAATCTAGATCAATTATCACCCAATCCCCAATAATCTAAACGTTCTTGTAGCCAACCGGAACGATGCCAGCGTGTGAGGGCATTGTTGACGGCAATATAGAGATCGCTGTGTTGTAAGCCTTTGGGGAGGGCTACGGCTAAGGGTTCACCGGATAGACGTACTCCTAAAATATGGTACTGGGGATGTTCTTGTACCCAACCGATGAGGATGGTGCGATCGCCTGCAAAGGCATCCACTTCCCCCAACTCTAGCAGGTGCAAGGCTTCCACATAAGATGACACTCCCACCAATTCCACCGGATGGAGAACATGACGCACTACGGCGATGGTACTCGACTGTTCTAATACGGCGATTTTAGCCCCCACTAAGTCCCCCAAACGCTGAATCTGGGGGTTACGGGTGATAAAAGTCGTGCCATCGAGATAGTAATGACGGCTAAAATTAACCAAGCGGGAACGGGAGGGAGTCGCCGTGAGTCGGGCAATGGTGAGATCCACCTCACCCGCTAATAATACAGGTAGGCGATCGCGATTATTCACCGCCTTAAACACTACCGCCTCCCGACTCCCTAATAACTCTTGGGCTAACTGACGAGCGAGATCAATTTCTAAGCCTTGCAATTCCCCATTTTCATCGCGAAACGCCAAAGGGCGGACATTTTCATTCACCCCCACCACTAACCGCCCTCGTTGGCGAATTTCCCCCAATCCCGCCGCCCCGATGGGGAGTGGAATCAACACCGGAGACGTGAGGAGGGCAATAACCCCCCCCCAAGCGATAATGTTCTGTTGCCACTGTCTAGTCATGAACGATTAATGAAAAAAAGCGCCATCCGGGAGATGCTAAACCCAACCACTTATGAACGCCATCTGTATTGGATGCGTCGCGCTCTTATCTTAGCGCAGGAGGCAGGAGCGGCCGGGGAGATTCCTGTGGGGGCGGTAGTCGTGAATGCTCAAGGAGACTGTCTGGCCCAAGCTGGGAATCGCAAAGAACGAGATCAAGATCCTACGGCCCACGCGGAAATTTTAGCCCTTCGTCAGGCCAGCGCCACCTTGAAGGATTGGCGTTTATCCGACTGTACCCTCTATGTCACCCTAGAACCCTGCATCATGTGTACTGGGGCAATTATTCTCGCTCGACTGGGGTTATTAGTTTATGGAGTAGATGATCCTAAAACTGGCACCGTGCGCACAGTGCTTAATTTGCCCGACAGTCCGGCCTCTAATCATCGGTTACAAGTCCTAGGGGGCATTCTCGCTGAAGACAGTCGCCATCTGTTACAGGATTGGTTTCAGCAACGGAGACATCCACCTAGGGCTTGACACCAGGCCCACAAGCTTAAATTGTCAGCCTTGCCGGAATCCTATCGGGAATCACAGTATCCCGGATAGGGGAACTCGGGAGATCAACTCGGAAAAAGGCGATCGCTTTTTGTAACTCCACCGCTTGAGTTGCCAAATTCTGCGCCATCATCGATAAATCCGTAGATACCGCGCTATTTTGTTGAGTGGCTTGTTCTAACTGCCGAATCGCCTGATTAATTTGGGTCGTATTTTGCGCTTGTTCTGAACTCGCAGCACTAATCTGTTGGATGAATACCGCCGTTTCCTGAATATCAGGAATTAGCTGCATTAACATCATCCCCGCCTTCTCAGAAATCGCCACACTAGAAGCCGCCAACTGATTAATTTCCACCGCCGCCACCCGGCTTAATTCCGCCAATTTCCGCACTTCCGCCGCCACAATCCCAAATCCGCCCCCCGCTTCCTGCGCCCTCGTCGCCTCAATGGCCGCATTCAACGCTAACATATTGGTTTGCAAGGCAATATCTTCAATCACCTTAATTTTCTGCACAATGGCTTTCATCGCGATGGCCGTTTCTTCTACGGTTTTGCCTGTTCCTTGGGCATCCTGTACCACTTTCCCCACAATGGCATTGGTTTGATTGGCATTTTGGGAATTTTGGTTGATTTTTAGGGTTATATCTTGAATGGAATTAGCCGCTTGTTCTGTTGCTGTCGCTTGCTCAATGGCTCCCCGAGATAATTCTAAGGCAGAATTACTCAAATTTTGACTCCCCAATGTCACCCCATCGGAAGATTTTCGGACCAGCAAGACCACCTGTTTCAGTTGCATTACCATATCCTGCATCGACCCTAACAACTGCCCAATTTCATCGTTACTATCCGGGTGAATCTCTACAGATAACTCCCCTTCAGCGATTTTTTGGTTGAGTGCGATCGCCTCCCGTAACGGAATCGTAATCGAACGAGTTAAAACAACCGCTAAATAAATCATCACAATTAACGTCACACTCATCACCACTAACGTACTCGCGAACGCATTTTGTCGAGCCTGTTCCGCATTGGTCACAAATTCTACAGCCTTATTCTCCGCAAAACTCCGAATACTAACCACTTCTCCCATCACTTCATTAACCTGTTGTAACGCTTGGTTTTTCACTAAATTAAGGGCAGCCTCTTGTTGATTTTGTTCCATCAAACGAATCGCTTGATCCCGAATCGGCTTCCACTTCGCAAACTCATCCCTTGCCCGATACACTTGATTAACATCCCCTAAAAAACGTTCCGCTAGCAGATCAAAAGCCGCATAAACTTCCCGTTCATATTGATCAATTACTTGCACCGCACTATTTAATTCAGTCGCATTACGGGATAAAATAACATCCCGCATTGAGCGATGAATTTTAACCACCCCCACCTCCACCTCTAAGACCGATGTGCTAACCGTAAAAGGATGTTTATACAAACGATTTGTTAGTGCGGCAAGACGATTCATGGTACTCACCAAATACACATTTGTCCCCAACAACGCCAACAGCATAATACTAAAACCCAAATTTAAACGAGTTCCAATCTTTAAGCTCTTCATGACAATCTCCTGAGTGGATGCCCACGATTCGGTCAAATTTTGGGTCAATCTGAACAAGCTAATTCAACCAACATAAAACGCTAAAAACATCAATTTTTAGTTCATCATTTTAGGTTGGATATATTACACAGTTCTTCAACTGAAAACTAGAACATTTTTCGTTCAGATTTTCACCTCAGATTCCCTCACAATCTTACTCAACAAAGCAAAACAAGAAAGCAAAACAAGGTCGAGCGAAACGGTAACTAAAGTCTAAGCACTGTCCCTCAACTTGATAGTTTAATTAACTTGACCAATTGAGTTCATTGGTCTACCCCATAGGTTAGGAAAACAAATCATTAAAGTTTTAGGTATTGTATGAGAAAAACAAGGGATTCGATCCCATTGAAGCTTAAAATAATATTAAGCTATGTATCTTCAACTTTCCTTGTTTAGTCAGCGTATAAATTTCCCCATAAAACAATTATAAAACCAATCACCAATAGTAACCACCAATCAATTTAAAATATTTACCAATGGAAATGATCTGAAGCCTCAACTTTTTATCTTTTCAAAAAGAGAAATATTAAGCCGTCAACCCACACAATCTCCTTCTTGTCAACCCCAAAGTCTGTAATGCAGCACTCAGCGATTCCAAAGGGTAAACTTTCGGACTATCATGGGAGAGGTTAAGCATAGGAACAGAGGATGGGTTATATAGTCTCCGTAGTGAATATGAAAGGAGGAGTCGGCAAAACCACCGTCACCGTCAATCTAGGGACGTGCATTGCTCGCGACTTCAAGAAACGGGTCTTAATTGTGGACCTCGACACCCAAATCAACGCCACTCTCAGCCTGATGGCTCCTCTTTACTTTGCCACCTTGAAGAAAGAAAGACGCACCCTGCGCACCCTGATTAATCAAACTATTCAAACGGAAGAACACCCCCCCATCACCATCCAACAGGTCATTTATCCAGATATTTGTCAAGTGAAAGGACTCGATATCCTCGCGGGAGATGTAGAATTGTGTGATGATTTTCTCCTCTCCGCTCTGATTCACAATAAGTCCCAGTTCCATCAACAAACCTTTGAGAAAACATGGAGTAACGTTGAATTTAACCTCATTCGTTCCATCCTGAAACCCATTATCAAACAATATGATTTTATTTTGCTTGACTTCCCCCCAGCCGATAATTTAATCACTCGCAGTGCATTATTAGCCAGTCACTTTTATATTGTTCCCGCTAAAGCAGAACCCCTCTCCGTGGTCGGGATTGGGTTACTCCACAGTCGAATTAAACACCTGCAACAGGAAAACCGAAGTAAAATTAAACTGGTGGGCATTATTTACACCGCTAGAGGCCCTGTCACTACGATGGAACAAAAAGTGAAAAAACGGTTAGGGCAAGAATTCGGAGAAGACAAAATATTTCAAGTCGAAATTCCTCTTAATGTTGCCGTTGCTCAAGCCGTAGATGATTTTCAGCCTGTGGTGATTAATAACCCGAAAGCATCCGGTGCAATTGCCTATAAACGCTTTGCCCGAGAATTTTTACAGAAGCTGAGTAAAACCCTTAAAAGCTAAGGGTGTAAATTTCATCATTTCTTTAAAAAATCTTTGTAAAATTATCTCACAAAATTTGTTGATTTTGCGATAAAATGAGCAAGCAGTGAATCAAAACCTACGAGGACGTTTTACATGGGCTTAGTCTTAACGACCATTAACATGAAAGGTGGTGTGGGCAAAACAACCTTAACCATTAATTTAGCCACTTGTTTAGCGAGAGACTACCAAAAACGGGTATTAGTTCTTGA
The DNA here is from genome assembly GCF_026130165.1 of Spirulina subsalsa FACHB-351. Classification (GTDB taxonomy): domain Bacteria; phylum Cyanobacteriota; class Cyanobacteriia; order Cyanobacteriales; family Spirulinaceae; genus Spirulina_A; species Spirulina_A subsalsa_A. The sequence continues at coordinate 38,861 of NZ_JAIHOM010000018.1, forward strand.
TTTAGACTCTCAAATCAGTGCTACTTTAAGCGTTATTCCTCCCCATGAGTTCGCCCGTCTTCGTAAAGCGAGACGAACGTTAAGCTATTTAATTGACAAAGTAATTCGTCCCTATATTTCCCGCAAATTTTCCGCAGAAGACATGATTTTAGAGTCTGTTTGTGGAATTTCAGGCTTAGATTTATTGCCGGGAGATATTGAACTTTATGATGAATATACAGTGGCAGAAACTTTAGCAAAACAAGCAGAAAAAGAGGGGAAAAAATTTAGTGATATTTGGTTTCATTTTGAGCAAGTTTTAATTAAAAATATTATTGAATCTGTGCAGGAACGTTATGATTTTATTTTATTAGACTGCGCACCGGGTTATAATTTGCTGACCCGCAGTGGAATTGTGAGTAGTCAGTTTTATCTGTTACCTGCCCGTCCTGAACCTTTATCGTTAGTGGGGATTCAGTTATTAGAAAGACGGATTAGAAAATTAAAGGAACAGTTTAATCCCCCTTTGAATTTAAATCTATTGGGGATTGTATTTATTCTCTCTGGGGGGTTGTTTAGTGGCCGTTATTATGGGCAAGTTATTCAACGCATTGAACAGGATTTTTCTAGTGATAAAGTGTTCAAAAACCGGATTCCTTTAGATGTCAATGTGGCTAAAGCGGTGGATACGTTCACCCCTGCTGTGGTGGCTATGCCTAATACGGCAGGTTCTAAAGCGTTTAATCGTTTAACTCAGGAATTTTTAGATAAAATTGCTGCTCACAGTAATTCGGTGTAAGGTGGGTTAGAAGGAATAGCTGTTTTGTTGGGTTTCGCTGTGGCTGCACCCAACCTACAAATTGTTCAAATTGTTGGGTTTCGCGCTCCGCTGCACCCAACCTACAACCAACCTACAAATTGTCTGATTGAAGAAATAATGATCTCCCTTGCGCTAGAAGTTAGCCCCCGGACAATTTGCTATGATTGGCCAACAAAGCCATTATTGTCTCCTAAGAATGCCCAGTTCAGACACTTTTTTAAAAACTCCGTTAGAAACTCCACCCGTTCAAGGGTTTGACTCTAAAGACGCTCCGAAACCGGACTTGATTGATAGTTGCGTTCACTGTGGCTTTTGCCTCTCTACCTGTCCCAGTTATCGCGTTCTGGGTACGGAAACAGACTCCCCCCGGGGGCGTATCTACCTGATGGATGCGATTAATGAGGGGGAAGCTGCTCTGAGTCCTGTAACCAGTCAACATTTTGACAGTTGTTTGGGCTGTTTGGCTTGTGTTAGCACTTGTCCGTCTGGGGTGAAGTATGATCAACTGATTAGTGCTACTCGTCCCCAAGTGGAGCGCAATGTTCCCCGGAGTTGGGGCGATCGCATTTTTCGCAGTATTATCTTTAATCTATTCCCCTATCCCAATCGTTTACGCCCTTTACTCCTTTTCCTGTGGCTTTATCAGTCCCTCGGATTACAAAAACTCATCCGTCGCACAGGACTCCTACAAAAAATCCTCCCCCGATGGGCGGCAATGGAATCTATTCTCCCCCACATTACCTTACAAAATATCTGGGGGAATAATCTACCTGATATTATTCCCGCTCAAGGAGAAAAACGCTATCGTGTGGGGATGATTTTAGGCTGTGTGCAACGGCTCTTTTTCTCCCCCGTAAATGAGGCGACGGTACGGGTTTTAACGGCTAATGGTTGTGAGGTGGTGATTCCCCAAACTCAGGGCTGTTGTGCAGCCTTACCTGCTCATCAAGGTCAAGAAGAACAAGCTCAAGCGCTAGCCCGGCAAATGATTGATAGCTTTGCAGAAACCGGGGTTGATGCCATTATTATTAATGCGGCAGGTTGTGGTCATACGTTGAAGGAATACGGGCATATTTTAAAGGATGACCCTAACTATCGAGATAAGGCTAAAGCCTTTTCAGCACAAGTTAAAGATGTCAATGAATTTTTAGCGGAAGTGGGGCTAACGGCTCCCCTTTCTCCCTTGAGTGACCGAGAATTAGTGCTGGTTTATCAAGATGCTTGCCATCTTTTACATGGGCAAAAGATTAGTCTACAACCCCGTCAATTGTTGCAACAAATCCCCCAAGTTACATTAAGAGAACCCTTAGACGCGGCGCTCTGTTGTGGCAGTGCAGGGGTTTATAATATTTTGCAGCCGGAGGTGGGGGATGAGTTGGGACAGCAAAAGGTGGAGAATTTAGTTAATACGGGGGCGGAATTAATTGCGTCTTCTAATCCCGGTTGTTCGTTACAAATTCTCAAACATTTGGGGTTAAGAGGGCATAATATTCCGGTGTTCCATCCTATGCAGTTGTTAGATTTGGCTACAAGGGGGCTTAAGGTGGAGGTTTAGGGAATTTTTAGAAAGGGGAAAGAAACCGGGTTTCAGGGAGGCTGTAGTCGGAAACAAGTGGGTGCAAGAAACCCGGTTTCAAGCTGATCTATAGGTTTTTAATGTTTTTAATGAAGTCACCTACGACCTCAACAAAAACGGCGGTTGATTCGTAGGGGAGAACGTTGCGACCGGGGATTTTGCGGCCTTGGCCTTGGGGGAGGTGGTCTAAGTAAGCGGCAAGGCGTTGGTCGGCATTTTCTACATAGCCTCGGGTGACGCTGGAGGCTTCTTCCCCAAATAAGACAAGGGTGGGACAGGGGATGGAGGCGATCGCTTTTCCGTAGTCCTGCCGCCAAAACCCAGACAGGAAGGAGAACACGGCGTGACGACTGTTGAGATCCCGTGACCCTTGATGGAGTTGCTCTAACCATTCTTGATCAATATCGGCCTCTTGAGCGAAGAGTTGCCGTTGAGAAAAGGAGCGTAAAAAGGCCTCTCGGCGAGCATAACGATAAAAGGCCGCTCCCAAGGGGGTATCAAAGAGATTCCAAGCGATGTTCTGCTGACGGGATGGGGTGGGGGTGGTGATTAAGCGCCAAGCGGGGGGGCCAGACCAAACCATCCCCCGGATCAGGTCGGGAAAGCGGGCTACACAGGCAAGGGCGACGGGGGCTAGGGCGCCTTGGGCGACTATGACCACGGGTTCTTGAATGACGGTCTTGACAAAATACTCTAGTTGTGCTGCCCAATCGTCGGGGTGGTAGGCGAGGCGAGGCATGGCACTTTCTCCGCAGCCGAGGAGGTCGGGGTTATATATTGTTTGGCGGTGGCCTTGTTGATACCAAGTGTTGAGGAAGCGTTGCCAAAACTGGCGAGAGAGTCCGACACCGATGGGGTGGATGAGCAGGAGGGGGGATCCTTGAGGGGGGGCGGTGGGGGGATGGTGGCAATCGTAGGCGCAGGGGTAGGATTGCCAAGTGTAGAATTGGGTGGTGGTCATAATGGTTTTGCCCCCGATGCGGTGATCATGGCAATGAGCGTATCAATTAGCCGGGTTTCGGTCAAGGGGAGGATGTCGGCTCCATAGAGGACGTACTGGGTGATGATGTAGTGGGCGATCGCACCTAGAAAAATCCGGGCGGTGGCTTCGGGGTCCGGGAGAGCGAGATGGGGACAGTGGGTGAAGTAGTGGCTGAGGGATTCTAGGGCAATGGCGGGTAATTCCCGTAAGAAGGTTTGAGCGAGGTCGGGAAAGCGTTCGGATTCGGCGATCACTATGCGGATAAACCCTACATATTCCGGGTCTTGGCGGGGAACTTGTAACATGGTGCTGGCTAGATGACGCAGCAGTTGTTCTGGGGGATCGTTCAAGTGTTGGGTCACTTGTTCCGGGGCTAAAAGGTCGGCGAATTTGCTCAAAACTAAGCGATCGACTATGGCAATAAAAAGGCGGTCTTTACTTTGAAAATGGCTGTAGATTGTGGCTTTGGACACTCCGGCTGTGCTGGCTATCCGATCCATACTAGCGGCCGCATAGCCTTGTTTTAAAAATTCGGCGATCGCACCCTCTAAAATCGCATCCCGTTTATCACTTGAGCAGGAGGAAGCAGCTGTCATGGGTAAAAGCTCCTAAAAACTTGACAATACTATACTAAACCGTTTAGTTTAAAAGTAAGAACTAAACCGTTTAGTTTTTTGGCTTCCCCCTTCCTTGGAGATTGCCCGATGAAATCCCCCACCCTTCCCCTCCTCACCCTAGTCTCTCCTCAAGCCTTACCCTGGCAATATGGGCTATTTGTGGTTCTCCTACTGGTCCTAGGGGGTGGGGTGCTATATTGGCGACAACCTTGGCAAACCGCCGATAGTAACGCCCTCCCCGTGTCAACCGTCGAACGAACCACGGTGACAGCCTTGGGACGATTAGAACCGGAAGGCTCGGCCATTCAAATTCACGCCCCCACAGCGAGCCAAGAACGTCGCCTAGCCGAGTTGCGGGTAGGTCTAGGAGATTCCATCATCCCCGGTCAAATTATTGCCGTCTTAGATGGTCGAGAGCGCTTAGAAGCGGCCTTAGAACAAGCCCAAAGCGAGGTTAAGATTGCCCAGGCCCAACTCGCCCAAATTCAAGCCGGGGCGAAAGCAGGCACCCTCACCGCCCAAGAGGCCGAAATTGAGCGCATCACGGCGGAACGGCAAGCCCAAATCACCGCCCAGCAGTCCATTGTGGCGGAACGACAGGCCGAGTTAGACAACGCCGAGGCAGAATTAAGCCGTTATCGGACTTTGTATGACGATGGGGCCATTGCCGCCCTTGACCAAGAACGGAAACAACTCGCCCGAGACACCGCCCAGCGTCGCCTCGAAACCGCTCGGGCTGAACTGTCTCGCCTACAAACCACCCAAGCCCCCGAACTGCAACGGGCTAGGGCAACTCTAGAGCAACTGGCGGAGGTGCGCACGGTGGATGTTCAACTAGCCCAGGCCCAAATCCAACGCGCTCAAGCCCTTGTGCAGCAAGCCCAAGCCAACTTAGATCAGATTTATGTGCGATCGCCTCGGGGGGGAGTTGTGTTAGATATTTACACCCACGCCGGGGAAGTAGTCGCTCCCGAGGGAATTATTGAACTGGGGCAAACCGCCCAAATGGTCGCCATTGCCGAAGTGTATCAAAGCGACATTCAAGCCATCCGCGTCGGGCAAAAGGCCACCATTACCAGCCCAGCCCTGCCAGAAAGTCTCACCGGAAGCGTGACCCAAATTGGGGCAAAAATCCAAGCTCAAAACGTAGTCAACACTGACCCTAGTAGTAACATTGACGCTCGGGTAGTGGAGGTCACAATTCGTCTGGATGGTTCTGCCAGTGAGCAAGCGAGCCGTTTTACCAATTTACAAGTTGAGGTTCAATTGTCCGTGAAGTGATAGCTGAGGGGCTAACTTTTGTAAAAATGCGATCGCCTTTGCATCAAAATCCCGCATTTTGTCAGAGAGTTAAAGCAAAGCATCACCCCCAGAAAAGATCATGTCCCCTCTCAAACCCCTAGTCAGCTTAGGCACAACTCTCTGTCTACTCACCCTCACCCCCCCCAGTCTGGCGCAAATCATCCCAGACACCACCCTAGGAGAAGAAAACACCACCCTCACCCCCCCAACTCCCATCAACGGACAACTCGCCGAGCAAATTGACGGAGGAGCCATCCGAGGAGTCAACCTCTTTCATAGTTTCCTCGAATTCAACATCAACGACAGCCAGCGCGTTTATTTCCACAACCCCACCGGAATCACCAACATTTTCAGCCGCGTCACCGGAACCAATCCCAGCAACATATTAGGCACCCTTGGCGTAGACGGCAACGCCAACCTTTTCCTCCTCAATCCCAACGGTATTATCTTTGGTCCCAACGCTCAACTCGACATTAACGGCTCATTTTTAGCCACCACCGCCCATCGTTTATCCTTCGGCAATGGATTAGAATTCAGTGCCACTAATCCTCAACCCGCACCCCTTTTAACCGTCAATCTTCAACCCGGATTACAGTATGGAGATAACCCCCAAGGCATCATCACCAGTCGCGGCATTTTATCCGTCGGCGAAAACCTCACCCTTGCCGCCCCAAAACTCGATATTCAAGGACAACTCCATGCCGGTCAAGATTTAACTCTAAAAGCCCTCAATACCCTTAAAATTAGAGACACTTTAACCCACCCTTTCATCGCCATTGCCGACGGCAAATTAACCCTTCAAGGAAACGAAAACTTAGATATTTTTGCCCTCAACCATCCCGACAGTGGTTTATTTTCAGGTCAGGATATGATCTTACGCAGTGCCAACCCCGTCCTAGGAGATGCACACTACTGGAGTGGGGGCAGTTTTCGCGTCGAAAACCTAGATCAAACCCCCGGAGATTTACACAGTCCCAATGATCCTATTGTCTACTCATTAGGCGATGTTTTAATCAACGAATATATCGGAACATCCCTCCATATTTTAGCCGGAGGTCGGGTTAATATTGCCAGCGTGACCATCACCGGACCCGATGCCACGGGCAACACCATTAATCCCATCACCACCCCCAACTTAAGCACCATTACCCTCTCAGATGGGACAACGGTTCAAGTCGATGGAACAAATCGCGCCACCTTAGATATTCGGGCAGGAATGGATACCCAATTTATCGGAATTCCGGGCCTTACAGGAGCTAATTGGATAACACTTGATGGCTTTGCTTTTCCCACAGCAACCAACGCAGAAATTAATATCGGTGAAATTACCATTAATACTCCCGATAGTTTAGTGCTACTCACGAATGATTATCGACCTAACCCTAACTTACAAGGAGACATCACCCTGTTAAATGGAGGGACAATTAACACCAGTAGCGCAGTGGGCAATGGGGGAGATGTTTTTATCAACTCTCGCCAAAACATTAACCTCAATGGACTCATTAATACAGCTTCCACAGTTGGCAATGCTGGAATCGTCCATGCCGTCGCTAAAAACTTGCTCCAAGTAACTCAACCCATTAATACAAACTCCATCAATGGGAATGGAGGATTGATTAACTTAGAAGGAGCAGAACTGAATATTAGCAACTCCTTTAATTCCAGTTCACTGCAAGAAAATGCAGGTAGTATTAACTTAAAAAGTCAGGGTAATCTATCAGTCCAGGGAACGTTAAGCACCACCTCCCAAGCTGGACGAGGGGGTGATATTAACATTAGAGCCAATAATAATTTAACCGTCAATCAGAATCTGCAATCTTCCTCCACAGGACTTAACTCAGGCAACATCACCCTTGAAGCAATTTTAGGGAATATTACCCTCAATAATGCCCTAGTGAATAGCAACACCTTTGGAGCAGGTAATGCCGGAAATTTGACCGTTAAAGCGGGTCAGGATGTCATCCTAAATAACCAATCAGAACTCTTAGCTGGGACTCGTAGTTCTGGTCGGGGTGCTATTTTAAACATAGACGCTCAAAATTTGAGAATAGTTAATGGTTCAGGTTTGTATAATAATACCAACAATTCAGGTCATGCTGGGACAATTTTACTTAACATTGCCAATACTATCGATTTAGACCGAGGTTTTATCTTTGTCAATACTTTTGGCGGAACAGGCAACGCGGGAAATTTAGTCATCAATAGTCAAAATTTTAACGCAAAAAATGGCTCATTAGTTTCAGCCTTTAGTCAAGGGACGGGCAGGGGGGGAGATATGGTCATTAATGCCGCTAATGGACTCCAGTTAACCGGAAATAATGAGAGTTTTAGTGGTTTATTTTTAGGAGCAACTAATTCAGGAAATGCAGGTAACTTATCAGTGTTCACTCGTCGCTTAACTATTGAAGAAGGGGCGAGTATCTATGCTTCTACATCAGGTTTAGGACAGGCAGGAAATGTTACGATTAACGCATTAGAATTCCTGCGCGTCATCGGAACATCACCCGATGGATTAAGTCGTAGTTCCTTATCGGCCGATACCTTTGGCGGTGGGAATGCGGGTAATTTTACCATCCAATCTCCTTTAATTGAAATCTTAAATGGCGGCGAAATTTCAGCCTCAACCATTAGTCAAGGTAATGCAGGTTCATTGAATGTCAATAGTCAAAATTTAACGGTTTCTGGACAGAGTAATAATGGGTTAGCCAGTCGGTTAATTTTTGAATCTCAGCAAGCAGGGAATGCGGGTCAGTTAAATATTAATGTCTCTAATGTACAGGTCAAAAATAGCGGGATTATTTCAGCCATTACCACTGATACGGGGGATGGAGGACGTTTAACGGTAAATGCTAATAATTTCCAAGTTTTTAATAATGGTGCCGTCCGTTTTGATAGTCGTGGAACGCGAGATGCAGGTCAGTTAGGGATTAATACGCGGCAGTTTACTTTAGATACAGGAGGACAGGTTTCTGCTACGACTTCTGGCAGTGGTCAAGGGGGAATTTTAAGCGTTAATGCTCAGGATTTTGTGCAGGTTTTCAATAATGCTCGTTTAAGTTTTGATAGTAGTGGA
>NZ_JAIHOM010000018.1:47306-58091 GCF_026130165.1 Spirulina subsalsa FACHB-351
TACTTTAGATACAGGAGGACAGGTTTCTGCTACGACTTCTGGCAGTGGTCAAGGGGGAATTTTAAGCGTTAATGCTCAGGATTTTGTGCAGGTTTTCAATAATGCTCGTTTAAGTTTTGATAGTAGTGGAACAGGAGATGCGGGTCAGTTAGGGATTAATACGCGGCAGTTTACTTTAGATACAGGAGGACAGGTTTCTGCTACAACTTCTGGCAGTGGTCAAGGGGGAATTTTAAGCGTTAATGCTCAGGATTTTGTGCAGGTTTTCAATAATGCTCGTTTAAGTTTTGATAGTAGTGGAACAGGAGATGCAGGTCAGTTAGGGATTAATACGCGACAGTTTACTTTAGATACAGGAGGACAGGTTTCTGCTACAACTTCTGGCAGTGGTCAAGGGGGAATTTTAAGTGTTAATGTTCAGGAATTTGTTAAGATAAATGGAGCAGGAAGTCGCTTAAATTTAGCGAGTTTAGGGTCAGGAGATGCACAAGAACTAAATATAAACACGGGAGATTTAACTGTTGAGAATCAGGGCGAAATTTCCATTAGTGGATTGGGGACAGGTCGGGCAGGAGATTTGAATATTAAAGCACGCTCTATTTTCCTCAACCAACAAGGGAATTTATTAGCGAGAACGATTTCTGGGGAAGGGGGAAATATTCGCTTAGAAGTGGCTGAAAATCTGATATTACGTTATAATAGTAACATTTTGACCGAGGCATTAGGAACAGGAAATGGGGGCAATATTTCTATCACAGCTGGGGGATATGTTTTAGCTATTTTGTCTGAAAATAGCGATATTGCGGCGACAGCAATTGAGGGACGAGGGGGTAATATTTTTGTCCGAGCATTAGGCATTTTTGGCTTTAGTAATCCGGGGCGATTAGTCCGAACACCACAGAGCGATTTAAGTGCCAGTTCTACATTAGGAATTGATGGGATAGCTGTGTTAGATGTAGAACCATTTCAACCCGAGGAACAGCTACCCGGACAGCCGAATGATCCTCAAATTGGAACAGGATGTCAAGTCCGACGGGATGGCATGACCCAAGATTTAACCCGTAGTCGTTTTAACATCACTGGAAGGGGAGGTTTAGCACCTTCTCCGACTGATGCTTTATCGGGTTTTATGCTTTCCCCCTCCTTTATCCGTCGAGAAGTGGAGTCTGATGAGAGTCAAGGTTTATCGGATTTATCTACTCTTCAATTATTGTGGCAGTGTCAGGTTAAGAATTCTAGGATAGAATGAACTTCTAATTATTTAAGATGTGGAGTTAGGGAAAATTACACAATTGATGTCAGGTGATGTCAGGTAATTTTTTGAAGGTAACAGTATTGGGTGTTTTCTAAACACTTCATAATTTCATGAAATTTAATGAGAGGATAGCTCTGTTGTTGATATTCATCTTTTGAAGGAGAATCTCCCAATTTGTCGATCATATTTCTGCTTTCCTCATAAATTGCTTCTTTAAAAAAATCAATTAACCTCTGTCTATTAGAGATGATACCCTTATCCAAATCAACGGCTTCAATTTCCGTTTGCTCACCATCAATTTGCACCTCGATTCTATGAGTTGTACCTATTTCCGAAAAATCTGATTTAGCTAATCTTTCGTAAAACTCAGCCGATAATTCAATGTTAGTAGACGATTTATCATTTTTACCGTAAAATGCAATATCCAATGACATTACTTTACCTCCTGTGCTTCAGATTTTAAAAACTGTCTTTCATCAATATTTTCAGCCCAAGCAATACCAGCTTGATCAAATATATCTTTTGCGGGTTTGTATATCTTTCCCGTTGTCAGAACAGCACTTACCGTTCCCTTCTTGACAATTTTATTTGCTATATCTGAACCTATAAATTGTCTAGTTTTAATTTCAATATGTGTCATACTTGGAATATTTCACAAGTAAATTAAGGATTGTACTCCCCTTGAATTTGGCGAACAATCTCTTGCATTCTAGGAATATCATCTGGATTAATCAACAGAATGTCTCCCTTGGGATCATTGCCAGTAGTTCTTTGACATTCAATTCCTTTGTCTTGAAGTTTTTTTATTAACCACCCAATCATATTTTTATGAATGAGTAGTTTTTCCATCATTTTATCTTCATCAGTTTGATCAGTCATAATCAATGATGACTTATTTTCTGTTTAACTTGCGCAGATGTTACTTGTGTTAATTCATTACTCATTAATACTATAAAGACCAAAACTGAGTATCCATTATAGATCGAATTTCGTTGACCAGCAAGCTTTGTAATAATTTATTTACAATACAAAAACAGAAGACAACCAAATATAGGAGAAGCAACCTAAATGTTACAAGAATAACATTAACACATATCAGAGTTCAAAAATGGTGCGTCAGGATTACAGTTATTCCGGTTTAACCTAAGTTATTGCTTCTGACACACCCTACATCGGTTTCTAGTTCATTGGGGAAGACTATTGAATCCGTTTTTTTAGTTTTGTTCCGAGGAAACCTACCGTGATTAAACCCAAAAGAACAGTCGGTTCAGGTACTGTTTGTACCGGAGGCAAGATTAGTTTAGAGAGGTCTACATAGTCCGGTAAATCTTTTAAATCCTCAATCATGCGGATTTTAAAACTGCCGATTTCTGCATCTAAACCCAACTGTAAGGAAAAAGGTCGAACCGTTTTGGGTAAGTCAATTACTCCAACGGCTGTAAAGGTACTAATTGGTTGCCCAAAGAGTTCAACAAAATCTACTCGATCTCCGGGTTTTAACCCATTCAGTGTAACGGTTTGACTTTGACCGTTGATATCGGGGACAATAATGCTAAACTTATCTTCAGCAGCAATTCCACAAGGAAAATCCAAAATTTGTTTAAATTGTGTCCCTCCAATGGTTGTAAATTCAAAGCCTGTATAAGCTGGGGGATCATACCATTGATGAGATAAAACATCATAGAAAATTTTCCAACTGCCATCAATTTCATCCGGCGCTAAGGCTTTAAGTTCCCCTAATGTAACAGCACATCCGTCATCAATAACGGGGTTAGGTTCTGGTTCGGGGGGAGGTGGGTTAAAAGAACCGAGGAGTGCCATTCCATCGTTGAGACATTCTTTTAAGAGAGTAGCGATAAAATTACCTGTCCATTCTAGGGGTTTTTGGAAGCTAAATCCCATGATATTACTGCCTAGTTCAAAGAAGAAACTGGGATCAAATCCTGCTTGTTGTAGTTCTTCTTGACTACGCAAGGTCACATCTCCAATTCTTTGTCCACTGCCAATTACGTTAGGCATAAAACCTTGACTGGTATAGGGATCAAAGTAAGGGTCATTCCAGCGTAAATCTCCCATCCAAGTATCAAGATTTCCTAAGTTACCCTCTTGTTTAGCATAGGCATTATAGCCACCTAAATTCCAGAAACCTGCGTTATGTCTTCCGACATGATCTCCGGTAACATTGGCATAAACTCCTACATCAACGAGGGAATCATTATAAGGTGTGAAACGAACACCATACATTAGACCGGAGTCAAAAGCCGCTTGATAGTTTCCTGTGCCGGAGAAGTCAAAGAATAAGTCACCGGAAGCAATGCTGTTGTTGCGCACCGGGAAACAAGTACCGTTACTTAAACAGAGTTCTGGTCCGGTAACGTTGCCTTCTAGGGGGGTGTTTGTGTTGAGTGCAACCCAAATTAAACCTGTTTCGGAATCTTCTTTAATGGCCATGCCATAGTCTTCATAAATAGTTCCCCCAACTTGAACGTTACCATTCACTGTTCCATAACTATCATAACTGGGGTCAATGGTATAGAGCCAACCGTTGTGAAGGGTTGCGGCGAGACTGCTGGAGGCAGCACTGAGGCTTAAACTGAGGGTGGTGGCAGCGACACCTATCCAATGTTTCGTTTTCATAATCCTGACTCAGAGTAGATGAACAAATAGGATTGTCTTTTGTTGCGACAAGTCCCTAGAAGGGGCGGATATTTTTGCGTAAATTATCTCTTGACAATCTTACTTCTATCACGAAATTCTGGATTTTTGAGGTGATTTACTGAATCTTTAAGAAGGACAAAATAAGCGAAGAAAAAATGATGTTTTTTGTTAAAAAAAGACAAAAACCCCCTGATCCTCAAGGGAATTCCCCAGAGAAGCTTAAAAAATAATTTAGGGTTTACAAAAGCTTTAAATTACAAAAATGTCTGTTTGATTCCTCCTCAGAGCAGTACCCAGAGAGTAAGGGGAGACGATTCCTTGTTCTACTGGTGTCTCTGGTGCGATCGCCTGAATCCGATGCAACTTGTCAAAAAACGTTACAATTCCCCCTAACTCCCCCTTATACAGCGCGACTGTTGAACCACCCAGCCATCCATCACCGCGCACTGGAGACGGGTAAAAGCGCGTAAATCTTCCAAATCATATTGGGTCATTTGTATTAAATTTCGTAACTTGGCTTCAGTTTCGAGGGTCAAATAGCCAGTCTTTAACGCTTGTTGGGTCAAATCACGAATCAGCATAATGGGAAACCAGTTAGTTGATTTTACTGAATCTCTCTGGCCAGATGACCCAATTTGATGCAAGAGCAATCGAAAAATTCCCCGAGTTAGTAAAGTTTTGTCGCAAATTCTCCCACCCTGCATTATTTCCCCAGTTTTGCCCAGAGATTATAAATATAATCAAAGGATTCTACTCAAACCAGAATCCTAATAAGCGGTATTAGAAGGATGGAAAAAGTTGTTATTTTGGAACTGGATGGAAGCTTAGAAACCGGGTGTCGCGTCACCTTGGAAATTAGCTCATTAGGGATACCAAGCCTACTCAAGCGCAAGGGAAACCTCCCCCCCAATCTTCCCTTAGTCGAGGCATTACAACAACATTGGTTAGAACGGTATCGTCCTTTAGGAGCCCCCTATCGTCGTTCTCAGGACGCTCCCGAAATTTGGGAAGAGATTCTCTTTCGCATCAAACCCAAACAGATTGTACAACAAGCCCTAATTGAGCAGAGAATTGCTGAATGTCAGGAATCCGGTCAACAATTGTGCGATCTTTTCAATCAATGGTTAGACTCCCCCGACTTCCGACTCCTCGACAAAACCCTCCGTCAACACCTCTCCCCAGAAGACACCATCCGCCTACTCGTCCGCACCCAAAACCTACAACTGCAAAAACTCCCCTGGACTCAGTGGGAACTCCTCCAACATTACCCTAACGCCGAACCCGCCTTAAGTCCCCTAGAATCCACCTCCCACCCCCCTCAATATGCCTCCTCCCGCAACGGCCGCGTGAAAATCCTCGCCATCCTCGGCCACGACGACGGATTAAACCTCGCCAAAGACCGCCGCTTAATCGAAAACCTCCCCCAAGTAGACCCCCACTTCCTCATTAAACCCGACCGCGCCACCGTCATTGAACTCCTACAAGACCAATCCTGGGACATCCTCTTTTTTGCTGGACACAGTGAAACCGAAAATGACCAAGGCCGTCTTTACCTCAACCCCGACGAAAGTATCACCCTTGATGAATTGTGGTTTACCCTGAAAAAAGCCGTTGAACAAGGACTACAACTAGCCATTTTCAACTCTTGCGACGGTTTAGGACTCTCCCAGCGCTTAGACGACCTCAACATCCCCCAAATGATTGTCATGCGCGAATTAGTCCCCGACCAAGTAGCGCAAAAATTCCTCACCTACTTCCTCAAAAGCTTTGCCACCGGAAAACCCCTTTATTTAGCCGTCAGAGAGGCCAGAGAGCGGCTACACGACGAATTAGAACCCTACTTTCCCTGTGCGAGTTGGTTGCCTGTCATTTGCCAAAATCCCGTCATTCTTCCCCCCAGTTGGGAGTCCCTTTGTGAACTTCCAGAAACCCCCTCGCCAGACCCTCCCCCTGCTCCTGGGCGGAAACGTCCCCCGTGGCGACAATTAATCCTCACCAGTTTATTAGTAACTGCTTGTATTATTGGCCTGCGAGAAGTGGGGGTATTCCAGCCAGCCGAATTGAAGGCTTTTGATCATCTCATGAGGTTGCGACCAGACACCCAAGGGGCCGATAATCGGATTTTCGTCATTACCATTGGGGAAGAGGATTTACAGTATCAAGATGAGCAGGGATGGGAGCGGAGAGATTCTTTATCTTTTGAAGCATTAGACCTGTTATGGCAAAAATTAAAGCCTCATGAACCGCGAGTATTGGGGATGGGGATTGCGAAGCCTAAAAATTTGGAAGATCATCCTGAATTAATGCCCGAAGAAAGGATTATTCTTGGATGTCAAATTGCGTCACAGGATTTGCCCAGTCTGGGCGCTCCCGATGGTTGGTCTGAAGAAAGATTAGGATTTACCCAAGCTCCAGAAGATCCTAGGGGTTTCATCCGTCGCCAAACCCTAGTCCGTCGGGCTGATCCAAACTGTCCGACTCGGCGTTCTTTTGCCTTACGAATTGCTAATATTTATTGGCAGCAAGAAGGGCAAACTATTTTAGAAGAAATCGAAGATATTGAGGAATATTTTCACCCTTTGATAGAAACTAATACAGGAGGATATAGACTCTCAAAACGTCAAGCTGGAGGAGTCCAAGTTTTACTCAATTATCGTTTTCAGTCTCCCGCCCGGATTCCATTAAGGTTTATTCTACAAGGTCTTTCTAATGCAGAGATCCATAACTTAGTGCGCGATCGCATTATTCTCATCGGCAGAGATGAACATAGTGAGGGAGCGGTTTATACCCCTTATAAATCAGATATAAAAGAAGCTGGAATTGTTATTCAAGCTCACATGATCAGTCAAATTTTAGATCAATCTCGTCTTTATACTTTACCTCAGCCCATAGAAACTCTTTGGATCTTAAGTTGGTCGGTGGTTAGCCTAATGGTCATTCAATTATTCCGCAAACCACGCCTGTTAATCCTTGGTGTTAGCAGTACCCTAGGAGTCCTGTTTTTTCTGTGCTACATAAGCTTTAATCAGAATTGGTGGATTCCTTTAATTCCTTCGACTTTAGGGGTACTTGTAACCAGTTCAGTTAGCATTTATCTTGACCAAAAATTGCATGGTATCAAGGTTAACCAGTCAAATTAATTGGAGAGTAAAAGACATGAATTCACTCATTAAATTCCCTAAATTCTTACAAATTATCCTCCTGATGCTTGGCTTTTGGAGTTATAGCTTTTCCCTGCCAAGTCAAACCCAGAGTACAAACAATTTGCCTTTAGAAGATTTAAGATTAACACAAAGAAATAGAGAAGATGAAGATATAGAAGATGAAATAAATACGATTAACCGTCCTGGTTGTCCTCAACTTACTCATCCTTTAACCCCCATTGTTATTCATCAAGAGCGACCCGGGAACAGAATTTCACGTTTCGGTGAAACAACCCAAGAACATCCCACAATTTGGGTTTATATTCCTTATGAGACAGCTATGTTAGGTCGAGTAATTTTTGATCTGCGAGATCGAGATCAAAAATTACTTTATGAATTTAATGTACCAGTTCGTAATACTCCCGGATTCATTCAAATTCCACTCAACAAAGATTATCCATTAGAAATTGATCAATCCTATCAATGGCACGTAAGTATAGATATGTACTGCGCCGAAAATAGCCCTGCTCAATTTGATTCCACATCAGCATGGATTCGTCGCGTCTCTAACTCTAGCTCAGAAAAATTGATTTATGATCGTCTCACAAACCTTAATGATTTAGACCCGAATCAACAACAAAGTGCGTTACAGTCTTTACTCAGAGAATTAGGATTAGATTCCTTGCAAAATGAACCGATGAGTAATTGCTGTAAACCATAATAGCTCAAAACTATTGCCAATTCCCGACCAAAACATAAGACGACCAAAAATAAGGTAATCTATAATCTAGATTCTGCAATAACTGCACCTGAGCTTGACGTAAAGCTTCCCCTTTCGTCATCTCAGGTTCTGCTAGGTTGTCATAAAAATGGCTGATTAATATGGCGGTTGCTGCATCATTAATATCGAATAAAGAAGCAATGGTACTCCTTGCTCCAGACTGAATTGAAATGCCCGCTAAACCTAACGTAGCACGTTTATCTCCTATCGCTGTTTGACAAGCACTCAAAACTAATAAATCTAGGGGGGTTTCCGTTCTCTCTCCCTGAGTTTGCAAAATGCTGCTTAATTGATTCAAAGTGATTTTCTCCTTATAGGCTGAAATATAAGTGGCATTGGGATCAGATTTGAACATTCCATGAGTCGCTAAGTGAACGATATTAAATGATTGCTGGATTAGGGCATTTTTAAAGGAAAAAGGAGTAAACTCTTGATTCTTTAGGATAGTATTTTGAGGGAACTTAGATTGGATATAGCTTAACTCTTTTTCAACAAAGGGTAAGGCAATTTGTCCTAAATTTTCTTCACTAACCCCGGCAGCTATAATATTTTTAGATTCTAGAGGAATAGCTGAAGTTTCTAAAACATTAAATCCTAAGTTTAAGGCAAGACTGTATTTTTCAATTAAGTATTGTTCCCCATCATACAGCGCATTGAGAGGAATATTTTTTAACTCGCTATCTAAAATAAATACTAAAGAGCTAATTTGATTAGATTGTAAATTGTCTTCGACAGGTTCAATTAATAACCGATATAACTCTGAAAAAACAGTAGAGTTTATTTTTCTTTTAATATGATCTCTAATTTCAGCTACTTTAGCCTCAATATCATCTGCTTTTCTCGCAAAATGGATGAACTTCTCATCCTTGGGAAACTTGACAATTCCATGAACCTGATCCTCTAACACAATCAGGGAAATAACGGCTGTATTTAAATTATTCTGAACAATGTAATCATTTAACGGCACTCCCTGATCATTGCGCAGTTGACATCTTAAATAGTCTTCGAGTTCAGCTACTTGTAACTGTTCAATAATTTGCGCTGCTTGTTGCAGAGACGGATTATCGTCTTGATTAATCAAAAGCTGGGCAAATTGTCGATAAACGGGTTCAACATCATCGCGGAATAAAAAGGGATAATCAAAGTTATTCAAGGCTGTTAAATTTAGTCTCACTTTATCCAAACTCTTCAGAGAAGCTTGATAGGCTAAAATAGCTTGCTTGGGTTGGTTTCTTTGGGCTAAAATTCTCCCCAGTTGCCATTGCCATTGATAAAGTAATTCTGGGGATTGCATTTGTTGAGCAAGTAAAAGGGCTTCTTGTGTCAGTTGCTGTGCTAGAGGCCATTGGTGCTGTTTTTCATACCAAGTGCCTAAATATCCTTTGGCGTAAGATTGAGTTTGATGGTTGTTAATTAGAGTGGATTGCTCAATCACTTGTTCTAAAAGTTGTGGTGCTGCTTGAGCAAAATCTTTAGGTTGACTTTCAGTTAAAGCATGAGCGAGTTTGAGTTTGGCGTAAAGCAGTTGATGGGAGAGATTATGTTGTTCTAAGAGGGCAATTTTAAATAAAAGCGGCTCTAAGTTTTGTAATTCGGTTGCCAATAGGGCTAGGTTTTTCTGAATTAAGTCCTGATTCCCTGCTATCTCGTCTGTGTGTTGGGAGAAGTCTAGCAACATTTGTAGGCGATTAGTTTGTGCTTGGATGTTTAATAAGGGAGGGGTTAAGGGAGATTCAATGACTTGTTGATAGGTGTCGATGGTTTGTGATAAAATTTGTAGTAGGTTGCTGCTTTCTTCGATAAACCTAGAATCTATTTTTTCATAAAATAATCGACTGTTTAAGTCCTTTTTCTGATAATATTTGGCTTGTAATGTATTGCCTAGTTCTAATAAAATAGCGGGCTTTAGGGCAGGTGAGGGTGTCTCTTCCAGTATCTGTAAGCTCTGCTTTAATAACCGTTCAGAATGGTCTAAATAATCGCCTTCTGTGCTGAAATATTGGGTTAATTCGGGTACATCTCCTAGGAGGCGGATGATTTGGGCGAGTTGTTGGATTCCTGTGGCTTTGAGGGGGGAGTTGGGGAGTTGGAGGAGGGGAGGATTGAGTTGGAGAATACGGTTGAGGGCTTCTCGATAGAGTCCAAGGTTTTGTAGGGCAAGGGTTTGATTAATTTGCGTTTCAATGGCTCGTAAAGGTTGCCGGATTTGCTGATAATATTGGGTTGAATTTTCCCAAGCTTTGAGGGCGGGTCGAAAGTGACCTAAATTGAGGGAAAGTTGTCCTTGAACGGACCAGGTTTGTGCTAAAAGGTTTAGGGTGTCTGGGGATTTTGGTTGTTGGTTTAAAAGCTTTAAACTTTGGTCTAAATGGGCTTGGGCTGCTGTCCAATTCCCTTGTTTTTGGTACAATAGGGAGAGGTTGGTGAGGACAAAGGCTTGTCCCCCAATGTCTTGGCGTTGGGTGTATTGAGTGAGGGCGGTTTGTAGGAGTGCGATCGCCTCCTCCATCTGTTCTGAGTTATTCTGCTCATAGAGTGCCGATGCTTGCTCAACCAACTGCTGAGGGGTTAGGGTTGTTTGAGAGGGTGCGGGGACAGGGAAAAGTGCTAAGGTCAAACAGAGCAAAAACAGGCAGAAATAACCTAACCCAGAGTGACGCCAAGAGCTTAAAAAAGAGCGTATTGGTCGTGATTGGACGTAGCCTTTTGTGGTGTAGAACTTTGTAGGATGAGACTTTTTAATCGTATAGCGTTTCCAAATCATTCATTGATCAACTCTCACTTTGGGTCTTAACTGGTCAAGATTGGCGATCCCTCTAGCTCATCAAAACCTCCTGGGTCTGAAACCCCGTCCTTTAAGGACGGCTTTGTATTTTTCTGGTAATATTGGAAATATCGAAAAGCGAAAACCAAGGCTATTCGATATTAGCACCTTGAAAATTGGATAT
>NZ_JAIHOM010000199.1 GCF_026130165.1 Spirulina subsalsa FACHB-351
GGGTGGATTTGGCGCTGAAGCGCAACTACGAACCTGTCGCAGCGCCTTTGCTGCCGTTTTTGGGTGGATTTGGCGCTGAAGCGCAACTACGAACCTGTCGCAACGCCTTTGCTGCCGTTTTTGGGTGGATTTGGCGCTGAAGCGCAACTACGAACCTGTCGCAACGCCTTTGCTGCCGTTTTTGGGTGGATTTGGCGCTGAAGCGCAACTACGAACCTGTCACAGTGCCTTTGCTGCCGTTTTTGGGTGGGTATTGCGAAGAATTGGTTCGGTTCTACCCCTAGGGATAGGGAGAAGAAACCGTTACCATCAAGGATGAGAGAGTGCAACCAAAGAGGTCACAAGTGCAATGGTGTTGTCCAATTGGGTGTTACCCACCCTGTATCAAGTTTTAACCACACATCACCCGGATCATGCTATCCCTAGGGGGGGAAAACCATCGGGTGGCTCGGTCTTGAAAGCGGAGGCGGAATGGTATGGTGCGATCGCCGCCCTCCATCAAATCCTACTCAACCTAACTGAAACTAGCCCCCATGACTGTGTGGGGGTTGTTTTATCCGGTTGCGCTCCCGTGGTCAGCGACTCCCATCTGCTCTCTCGTTTACAAACGGGTATTTTTACCCCCAAAGCCTTTCAAGATTTGGCCTCTCATCAGTTCCAACTCCCGGCCGCTCCGGGGGACGTGGCCTCGGTGGTTTTACCCACCTTGGTTGAATACTCTCTCCTCCCCACCGATCCCCTCGTGGATGAACAATTCTGTCTCGTCCTGACCGCAGAATTTGGGCTAGTGTTGGCCTTGGGAGAAACCCCCAGCGGAGACAGTCACTTTCAATTCTCCTTTGATCCTCACGTCGTCCATCAAGCTTGGCAAGCGCTGCGATCGCGCCTCCTCCTCACCAGTCCCCAACACATTCAACCCCTCGACACCCTAGTAGGGAACTTTATCCCCCCCATCCCTGACTATCGACTGGTGACACAATTTAGCCATCACCTACTTCAGCACCTCCCCGACTTCAGCGCCCTCGCTCAACGGTGTCCCTCCGCCAACACAGAACGCAGTGAGAGCAAACCGAGCCTTGACCTTCCCCAACCCCCCCCAGACATCCCTGCTTCCCCTTCTAGAGGTCAGGGAATTTCTGAACTGGAAATCTTGCAAGCCTTAACCCATGAAGTGCGCACCCCCTTGACAACCATTCGGATGCTCACTCGTTTATTACTCAAAAAGCGGAAACACCTCGGGGAAGAAGTAACCAAACGCTTAGAGGTCATTGATCAAGAATGTACCGAACAGATCAACCGAATGGAATTGATTTTCCGGGCGGCCGAATTGGAAACCCAACCCCCTAATCCCAATCATTTCCATCTCATCCCCATTTCCCTACACCAAGTCATTGAGCAGAATATCCCCCAATGGCAAAAACAAGCCAAGCGCCGCAATGTCCAGCTAGAGGTACTCCTACCGGAACAATTGCCCACCGTAATCACCAACCCCAGTATGTTAGATCAAGCGCTCAGTGGTTTGATGGAGTGTTTCACTCGCACCTTACCCACTGGGGGACAATTACGGGTTAAAGTGACTACGGCCGGACATCAACTGAAATTACAATT
This sequence comes from Spirulina subsalsa FACHB-351, assembly GCF_026130165.1. GTDB lineage: Bacteria > Cyanobacteriota > Cyanobacteriia > Cyanobacteriales > Spirulinaceae > Spirulina_A > Spirulina_A subsalsa_A. The sequence continues at coordinate 1,609 of NZ_JAIHOM010000199.1, forward strand.
AGTCTCGGAGAATGTCTCCTTTACCAGTTCCTTAAAATCAATGGGACAGTTGCTGATGTTTCAACCGGAAACGGGCAGTATTAGCCTTAATTTAGATGTGACGAAAAATCTCTTTCAGGCCTTGGGAGGGAAATTAACCGTGCGACAACGCCCCCAACAAGGGGAAGTGTTGACTATTTTCCTGCCCTTGGGGGGCGCTGTGCGCTCTTATTTGTAACGGACTCGCGGTTTTTGCCCATGTGGGGCTTGCTGAAAAAGTCCGGGAGTCGGGAGTCGGGAATTCCTTTCCTTTCCTTCGGAAGGCTTCGCCAAGGTCACGCTACGCGAACGGGAATCGGGAATCCTCTCCCCTGCTCCCCTGCCCCCCTGCTCCCCGGGTTATTCAGCAAGCCCTAATTAGGTGAAAATCCCAAGAAAACGCGATCGCCCTTTTGCTCTAGAAGGCGATCGCCCAGTGTCTCGGAACGGGAATCAAAAACCCCTACTGCTGATGTGCTTCCATATAAGCCCGCAACAACTGATTGATTTGGGTTTGATAGCCACGTCCCTGAGACTTAAACCACTCCAAAACATCACTATCAATACGGAGTGTAACCTGAGTCTTTGCTTTTGCGACAGGTAAACCACGCCGCACCATTGCTTTTGCAAACATTTCCGGTGTAACTTCTGGGCAGTCTGAGAAATCGATATCTTCGTCCGTCATAGCATCTAATCGCTGCCAATCAGTTTGAGAGTTGCTCGAAGTAGGCTCGCTGTTCATATTTTGTTGCCTTTCTTGCAGAAATAATACGGGTACAATCCTCACGTTCTGTATGGACAACAGTAATCACTCGCCCTTGTAGCAAGCCAAAAGTGATAAACCTCTGCTCCCCATAACTATAGCGATCATCCTCAACAGTTATGGTGTCGCTACCAAATACGGCTGGGACATCAATAAAGTCAATTCCATGCTTACGAACATTGGTGAGACGCTTTGCTTCATCCCATTCGTATTCCATGACCAGCGATCGTTACAATAACCAATTGTAGCTACAAATTGTTGTCATTTAAAGCGCAAACTAGCCCATCTACAAAGGTCTTTAAGTCGTAAGGCAAGAAGCCATTGCACTGGGGTGAAAATCCCAAGAAAACGCGATCGCCCTTTTGCTCTAGAAGGCGATCGCGCTGTGTCTCGGAACGGGAATCAAAAACCCCTACGTTAGAAAAAACCCGGTTTCTGAGGCTATAATGCCAGGAAGAAACTAGGTTGTGTTTACCTAGGAGTGAGTGCCTAGGGAAGGGCTGAATCGCCTTAAAACCAGCGTTTTAAAGGATTACCCACCACTTGGGCAATAAAACCAATAGTTAGGGCAAAGATAACCACCACTAACTGATTGGCAAATTGGGGAACGTGATGATGGGGGATGTGGAAATCTAGATGACTAATCGCATTAATTTCAATGCCCTCTGTACTCACAGGAATCGTTAATAAATCCCAGTGATTATCTTCCCCAATTTCGACGGACCAAATGCCGGGGATATTGTAATCCGGTTCAAAGCGAAAACGTCCTTGTTGATCGGTGAAAGCGTGGAGGGTTTCTAGACCAGAGTCACTGGGAGGATGAACTAGCACATCGGCATCTTCAAAGGGTTCTTCTGTGCTGAACAGGGCGTGAATTTCTAAGGTTTTATCCTGTAACTCATAGAACGTTTCAAGACTATGGGCGAAGGCTTGAGTTGGGAAACTGAACAAACTGATGAGAATCAATAAAACAATGAACAGGGGTTTGAATTTCATCGGTGAATCCTACAACAAAGGTGGACAATTAGGGTTAGAGTAGTGATGTGCTAGAAACAAATGTTAGACCAAGACCAATGACAACGACAACACAAGCACTGGTCAAGGATAAGCTGCGCGAGATGGCCTGAGTTCGAGGGAATTTTTCCAGCCATTGTCGGGCATAAACGGCGATTAATCCTAACAGCACTAATACTAGAGCTAATCCAAGACTAAAGCCTGTGACTAAAAATAAGCCGTAGGTAATTTGATGAAGTGCGATCGCCCCTAATAACATCACCAGTGCGGAAGGACAAGGCACTAGCCCCCCGGCAATCCCTAGTTTAATTAAGTCAGAGAGCTTATTCGAGGCGTGATGGTGGTGATGGTGGTGATGGTGATGGTGATCATGCTCATGATCAGAGTGATGATCATGACTAGGGGATTGTAGTCGTTTTCGCACTAAACTCACCCCCACAAGACAGATCATCATTCCACTCAGCGCGCTTAAAACCGGATATAACTGTTCAGGCAGGATGTACTGGGAGGCAAAAAGTGCGATCGCCCCCAATAAAAATACCCCGAGTGTATGAGTGATAGTCGTAGTCACCCCCAATAAAATAGCCTGTTGTGGAGTGCCTTGGGTGCCAATGAGATAAGCACTGACTAACGCCTTACCATGCCCCGGAGAGAGAGCGTGAAATGCTCCGAAACCAAATGCGATCGCCATCCCTCCCCAAATACTGCCCACAGTGGGTTCAGTCAGGAGAAAATGGGCTAACTCTCTAGATTGGGCTAAATGAGCGAGGAGAAAAACTGGTGTCATAACCCAAAAACTCTTGAAAATCTAAAACTAATGTTAAAATTAGCGCAAAAATTCTAAAGTGCCTAGGAAATAACCGGGTTGAGTGAACCACCACAAGGAAGCATAAACACATGATCCCAATGAAAAAAGAATTTCTGGTAGTCTTGATGTTAATAGGCGGTTTAGTGGGTTGTCAGCCCGTCCCTCCTGGTGCCACAAAAGTGGTTGCTCCATCCCCAGATGCTCCCGTTGCCAAGCGCTTAAGAGTGTCTGTCAATCAAGACTTTGCCGAAATTCAAAGCCGTTCCATTCGCTTATTTTTACCTCCCAGTTATGAGGGAGGCAATCCCGAGGACGATTTAGAAACCGTTGCCAGTCAATTAGAAGGGGCTGGAGCCAAATATCGTGATTTAAGTCAAGCCTTACGGGAAAGTCAGCAAATCGTTCACTTGCTAGCCTTTGATACAGCCGAATCAACCCAAGGTTTTGTTACAACGGTGAATGTCACTGCACCCACTACTCTCCCCGGCACAACAATTGAAAAACTGACAGATGCAGTAGTAGAGAATTTTCGCCGCTTAGATTATGAGGTAACAGAACAAGAACTACAACTCATTAATGAACGGTTAGTTGGGCGGATTGTGGTGCAAATTCGGACGCGCACCAAAGAAATCACCCAGTTGGTCTATACCCTTGAGGAAAATGATCGTTTTTGGATTGTCACCTACTCCACTCCCCGCAACGAGTTTCGTGAGCGTTTTAGTGATTTTGAACAGAGCATCGCCAGTTTTCAGGTTCTAGACCATGACCAACAATAATTGGATTCAAGCGCCGTCCTTCCTAGCTTTTGAACACAACGGCATTTTCCCGACTCTCCCTCTCCCCTACTCCCCCGCGAAGTGAGAATAGAGAAGTGAGAATAGAGAATTATTAACGACTCCAGACTCTCTCCTCTCCCCTGCTCCCCTGCTCCCCTGCTCCCCTGCCCCCCAGC
>NZ_JAIHOM010000200.1 GCF_026130165.1 Spirulina subsalsa FACHB-351
TCATCGACCCTTGGTATCCTTCCTCGAAAACCTGTTCGCATTGTGGGCATGTCCTTAAAGAGTTGGATTTGTCGGTGCGAGAATGGCGTTGTCCGTCCTGCCAATCTGTGAACGGGCGAGATGAAAATGCCGCTAAGAATATTCAAGCAGTTGGGGCATCAACTGTTGGGTTAGACGATGTTAGACGGGCAATGCCCGCAATCGCTGTTTGACCCCAGAATCCCCGCACCTTTAGGTCGGGGAGTATGTCAATGTCTTGTCGGTTTTCTGCTGCAAAATTTCCCACACACGCTCATGATCTTCTGGGGTGATGACGGGTTTTGTCCACTCCCCCTCATCAATAATAATCAATTTTTCTTTCCAAGGTCGTTTCGGATCTAAATGTAACCAATATTCTAAGTTGCCGCCCCAGATTCTCAATGCTCCTGCCCACCAAGTCATCTTTTCGGCTTCAATCTTCCGTATTCTACTATAGGGAATTCGTTTACTCCCCAAGGGAAAATAGTAGAAATGAATCGTGATGGCATCATCATCACAGATTATATATTCATCTTCGTACAATATAGTCATAGTTTAGATTCTGGGAATGTAGGTTAGATTGAAAAAAATCAACGGGCAAAAATGGCTAGAAAAAATTTGTAAAAAAGCCACTTTGTAGGCTTGACTATTGACTTTTGAGATGATATCATAGATAATGGGAATATGTGAGGTTTTAAAAAAGCTGCAAATATTCCCATTATGAAAATAATTAAAACAAAATCATCGACTAATATAATTATGCCAAACTTGCCCCATTTTGTCTAGAAAAATTCTAGAAAAATTTACCAGAAGGATGGCGCGGTAATGCTCTGTCCATTACCCATTGCCCAAGGCACATAAGCTTAACTTGTCAAAGTTCCCTATTACCTATTCCCTATTTCCCCCCTCAATCCGCTCCATTACAATATAAGCGGGACGCTTGCGGACTTCATCAAATACGCGCCATAAATACTCCCCAATCACCCCTAAAAAGATAAACTGAAAGCCGCCAATAATCAGCAGAACAATCATCAATGCTGACCAACCTTGTAGAGTAATTTGTAATGTTAAACGCTGAACAATGACCAAAATTCCATAGAAAAATCCCGTCGTTGCCAGAATAAGTCCTAAAACCGTACAAGCGCGAATGGGGAGATAGGAAAACTGAGTAATAACACTGACAGCTAACTCAACTTTTTTCCAAAAACTCCAGCCAGATTTGCCAATTTTTCGCTTTTGACGGTCATAAAATATCTGGGTTTGACGGAAACCACTCCAGAGGATTTGTCCACTAATATGGGAGTTTTTTTCCTGCATGGATAGTAATACATTGGCGACGGGACGGTTAATCATAAACATATCGGCTCCTGTTTTCGGCCAATCTGACCAAATTTTGTTCATTAAACGATGAAAGAGTTGGGAAAAAAGCCGATCTAAAAAACCATCGGCTCTGGTACGACGAACCGCCCAAACGACATCATAATTATCTTGAATTAGGCCAAAAAATTGACTAATTAACTCGGGGGGTTCTTGTAGGTCTTGGGCGAGAAAGGTAATATAATCCCCTCGGGCTTGTTGAATGCCTGCGAGAATGGCAATATAGGATTTAAAGTTACGAGCCAGTCGGATAGCCTGGAAGGAAAAATGCTCAGGTTTTAAGTTTTGAACGAGTTTAAATGTGTTGTCTTTAGAACCATCATCGACAAAGATAATTTCGGTTTTAAACTGTTCTTTATTCTGTTGTGCTAGTGTTTCTAAGCCTATAATGAGGGGAGGAAAAAGTTTTTCGGCGTAATAAAGGGGGACAATAATAGAAACAGTGGGTAGCATTGGTTTATGGGATGTTTTTGTGGTTATTTTAAGGTAAAGACCTAGGTTATTTGTAGGTTGGGTGAAGCGACAGTGCAACCCAACAAACGGTAACATTGGTTTATGGGATGTTTGTGTGGTTATTTTAAGGTAAAACCCTAGGTTATTTGTAGGTTGGGTGAAGCGACAGCGCAACCCAACAAACGGTAACATTGGTTTATGGGATGTTTTTGTGGTTATTTTAAGGTAAAGACCTAGGCTATTTGTAGGTTGGGTGAAGCGACAGCGCAACCCAACAAATTTGGCTATAGCGTTTCCAAATCTTTGATCAACTCTCAGAGACGTTTATCATCATACTTCAAGCTCATTGTAACGCTTGTATACTGTTCCCTGTTCCCTTTGCTGTCCCTTGTGGATTACAAAACTCAAATGGAAACGCTATATTAAGCTACAATTTTTAAAAAATCATCAAAGTTACGAATATAATCGGCTTCGGCATAGGGATGAGAAGCTAATACAACCAGAGCGGAGTTGTTGCGGTGTACTAAGTCTCCCCAGAGTAGGGGTTTTTGATAAAGTCCAATGGTGGGATCGTTTAATACAAAGATTTTCTGCTCGTAACCATCGGTTAATAAAACCTCGACTTCTCCCGATACACAAACTAATAATTGATGATGTTGATAATGGGCGTGTCCACCTCTTTGTTGCCCGTTAGGACAACCATAAACCCAGTAAGTTCTAGCAATGGGAAAGGGACAGGTTTGATTGCTTTCGGCAACGGCTAAATAACCTTGCTCTGGGGTGCCGAAATGGGGAAAATGGATGATTAAGTCGTCGTGGAGGGGGGAGGGATTACGCGCTGTAAAAGGTGCGGATTTGTTCAATAATGTAAGTTTGTTGTTCATGGGTTAAACCGGGATAAAGGGGTAAACTGAGTTCTTGTTGGGCGATTTGTTCGGTTCGAGGTAGATGGACTTGGGCCCAAGGGTAATCACGATAACAGGGTTGTTGGTGGGGGGGGATGGGATAATGGATAAGGGTTCCAATGCCTTGACGAGTGAGAAATTGTTGCAGGCGATCGCGCTCTGGAACCAAAAGCGGGAAGATATGATACACACTGTCTGGATTGTAGGCGACAACCTGCAAGGGTAAATCCTGTAAATTCTCAATATAATAGTGGGCCTGTCTTCTTCGTTCCTCATTGCGTTGGTCCAAGTGCTGCAAGCGCCAGCTTAAAATCGCCGCTTGTAGTTCATCTAAGCGACTGTTCCCCCCCTCAATCTCGTTATAATATTTACGCGGTGATCCATAATTCCGCAAGAGTCGCACCTTTTCCGCTAAGTCGGGATTAGAAGTTGTCACCGCTCCCCCATCCCCTAAACAGCCGAGGTTTTTGGTGGGGAAAAAACTAAAACCACTGGCATCCCCCCAACTGCCTACTCGTCTCCCTTCAACGGTGGCCCCATGACTTTGGGCGCAGTCATCAAACAAGAGTAAACCATAGGAGCGCGCAATTTTGGTTAATTCTGCTAGGTCTGCGGGCGCGCCGTAGAGGTGAACGGCGAGGATGGCTTTAGTTTGGTCATTTAGGGCGGTTAAGACCTGTTCTGGGTCAAGATTGAGGGTATCCAGACGAGGTTCTACTAAAACGGGGATGGCCCCGAGGGCGGTAATGGCGAGGATAGTGGCGATGTAGGTGTTGGCGGGGACAATAATGCGATCGCCTTCCCCTATCCCCGCTGCCCGTAACATCATCTGCAAAGCTTCTAAGCCATTCCCCACCCCCACACAATATTCCGCTTGACAATAGGCCGCAAAAGCCTGTTCAAAGGCCCTTACCCGGGGCCCCAGGATATACCACCCCGATTGAATCACCTCCGTCATAATGGCCAGCAGTTGGTCGTGATCTTGATAGGAATGAACAAGGTCAAGATAGGGAATAGACGGGTTCATAGTTTAGCCGTTTAACGAGAGAGCCATTGCAACCAAAAGATTCACCCTATCATAGGGCTTGCTGAGACAGTCTGCTTGTAGAGGAGTCGGGAATCATTATTAATTCCCCATTCCCCAACCTTGACCAGTTAATAAATATTTTTAGTACAAAAAGCCTAATTAAAATTCAAACAGGTTTACAATAATATAGAAAATCTGTTGCTATTGTTGCCCCATGTCCTACGAACCCCTGCATCACAAATATCGACCCCAAACCTTCGCAGAATTAGTAGGACAAGAGGCGATCGCACAAACCCTAACCAATGCCCTCAACACCTCCCGTATTGCCCCCGCTTACCTATTTACCGGGCCCCGAGGAACCGGGAAAACCTCCTCCTCCCGCATCCTCGCCAAATCCCTCAACTGCTTAAAATGCGATCGCCCCACCCCCACCCCTTGCGGCCAATGTGAAACCTGTCGTCAAATCACCCAAGGTTCCGCCATGGACGTGATCGAAATTGACGCCGCCAGTAACACCGGAGTAGACAACATCCGAGAAATCATCGAACGCGCCCAATTTGCCCCCGTCCAATGTCGTTACAAAGTATATGTCATCGATGAATGTCATATGCTCAGTGTTCCCGCCTTTAATGCCCTCCTCAAAACCCTAGAAGAACCCCCGCCCCGCGTCGTCTTTGTCCTCGCCACCACCGACCCTCAACGAGTTTTAACCACCATTATTTCCCGATGTCAACGCTTCGACTTTCGCCGAATTCCCCTCACCGCAATGGTCAAGCACTTAACCCAAATTGCCCAAAACGAAGCCATTTCCATTGCAGCCGATGCCCTAACCCTAGTCGCCCAAATTGCCAACGGCGGCCTAAGAGATGCCGAAAGTTTATTAGATCAACTTAGTCTTTTATCCGGTGAAATTACCGTCGAAAAAGTCTGGGACTTAGTAGGAGCAGTCCCAGAACAAGACCTTTTAAAACTGATTCAATCCATCCGAAGCAATCACATTGAAGCCGTCATTACCCAATGCCGTCATCTCATGGATCGAGGACGAGAACCCCTCATCGTCCTACAAAATCTAGCCACCTTTTATTTAAACCTACTCCTCGCCAAAACCTCCCCCCAAAATTCAGAGTTAGTCGCCGTTACTGCCCCCACTTGGCAAGCATTATGTGAAGAAGCCAAACATTGGCCCCTCGAAACCATTTTACAGGGACAACAAAAACTCAAAGACAGTGAAATTCAACTCAAAAACACCACCCAGCCCCGTCTCTGGTTAGAAGTCACCCTCTTAGGACTCTTACCCTCCGCCCTCACCCCTCCCCCTGCCCCC
>NZ_JAIHOM010000201.1 GCF_026130165.1 Spirulina subsalsa FACHB-351
TTATTGCAGCCCAACGGGATAATGATATTGGCATTGATGGCATTAATCCAGATGCTCCCATTTGGTTAGGTCGTGCGGTAGGTTCAGGGCAGTGGGCGAATTCTTTGGTGGAATTTGTCGATGCGGCTGTTGAGTCGGGTCAACCTAATGCGGTAATTACGATAAATCCGAACTTAACCGAGGTTTATGAAAATGGTACTGTGGGAGTCCGTTATGAACTTACGGACGCTGAGTGGGAAGCGTTAGCCTATGCTAATAAGCACAATATCTTAGTAGTTGTACCTGCTGGAGAGAACGGTGAATTTATTTCTGCTTTAGGACAAACTTCTCTAAGCTTCGACAATGTTATTACTGTTGGTACGGCTCAACGTATTAACGATGCGGCCTCAGCTTGGCAGTCTCACGGGGCAGCGAGTAACTCTCCCAGTGGATTTGCATTGAACATTCTGGCTGATGGCACAAATGATGAGATTTCCACAACAACTATTTCAGCGGGTAAAGTGGCTGGTGCAGTTTCTCAGGTTTGGGCAGCAAATCCAAAACTGAGTCATCGCGAAGTTATTGATATTCTCCAAAATACAGCTACAGATTTGAATGAACCTGGTTGGGATTTTGAAACTGGCTCTGGGCTACTTAATATAGCCGCCGCAGTTCATTTGGCAAAAGCTACCAAGTCTTTAGATGTTGATGTGCCTATCCGTTGGTTAAAGTTTGAGAAGTCTAATCAACCCCTCATTGGAGTCATTGATACCGGATTTAATGGAAGCAATCCAGATATTGATTATAGTCGGGTTACTCTAGGACGGGATCACGTTGATGGTGATGATAATCCCTTGTTTGAAGGAGATCAGGGCAATGAACATGGCACTCATGTGCTAGGTATCATCGCAGCTACACAAGATAATGGTATTGGAGTTGATGGTATTAATGACCAAGCTCCACTTTGGCTGGGTCGTGCGGTAGGTTCCGGTAAGTGGGCAGAATCGTTGCGAGAGTTTGTAGATGCAGCTAAAGCATCAGGGCAGCCTAATGCTGTTGTCAATCTTAGCTTTGATCTGACTCAAACGAATCCTGATGGAACCGTGACAACACGCTATGAACTAACCCCTCAAGAGCGGGAAGCCATTGAATATGCTCGTCAAAATGGTGTACTGATTGTTGTTGCTGCGGGTAATGATGGCGGCACGATGTCGGCTTTAGGTCAAGCTTCTCAGGAGTTCGACAATTTGATTACAGTTGGCTCGGTGGATGAGCGTGGTAAGCGGGCAAGTTATTCTAACCTTGGCTATGGGTTGGATTTGGTTTCTCGTGGAGGAACCGCTTATAACCCAATAACTTCAACGGTTGGGGAAGGAACTGACCTGAAAACTTTCTTGGAAGACAACAGCGATGAGGTTGAAGAAGATGATGAAATGTCTGTGGCTCTTCAATCCGTTTTTGAAGAAGAGTTTGGTGAATTTTACGATCCAGATGATCCTGAAGATGATTCAGAATTACCAGAGGACTGGACGGATCAAGAGCGTCAAGCTTACCAGGAGGCGATTAAGGCTATTGATGAAGCCCTAGATGGCTATGAGGAAGAAGCATTACAAAAAGTCGGGATGGAATTCATCAGTGATTATCTCAACATTGGAGTAGAGGCATCGGAAGAATTTTTAAAGGTTTTTGATGAGGATGCTATTGATAGCTTGATCGAGGCTGAGGAAATTCTCGGTGATGTACTTGAGAATGGCGAACCTACATTGAAAGCTGGTTTGGAATTTTCCTCACTGTCTGATTTGGATGTTGATGAAGATGAGGTTGATGAAGAGTTAATCGCAGAGTTGATGGGTTTGGATTTTTCCATCGATCCCGATCTAGACATGGGAACTGGAGAAATGGCAGGTACATCTGTCGCGGCAGCAAAAGTGACGGGGGCTGTGTCGAAGGTGTGGGCTGCTAACCCTGATTTAAGCTACAAGCAGGTTAAGGAAATTCTCAAGGCAACGGCAGTTGATCTAGGCCCTAAAGGTTGGGATAAGGAGACGGGCTATGGGTTAGTCGATATTGCGGCAGCAGTTGCTCTTGCTAAAGAGACACAACCTGAAGCATATACGCCTAAGCCTATTCTTTCGCCCTTAACTTGGAGTGGTGAAGGAACAGTGATCGCGGGGGAACGACCTGTTAATGCTGTTCAATATAAAGGTAAGTATTTTCAATGGACGAGTTACACCGTGCGCTCTGGTGATAACTTGTCATTGATTGCATCTCGTCTATCGGGCTTGACTAGTTCAGACTGGTCTTTTATTTACGATAAGAATCGTAACGTAATCGGTTCTAATCCTAGTCTGATCTATCCAGGACAGGTTCTCCAGATTCCCATTGAAGATCCGGGATATTTGCGGCGACGGGAGGAGGAACGTAAGCGACAAGAAGCTATTCGGAAAGCAGAGGAAGCAGCACGACAAGCTGAGGCCGAAGCACGGCGACTAGAAGAGGAAGCACGACGGGCTGAGGAAGAGTTGCGTCGGTTGGAAGAAGAAGCACGTCGTCAAGCAGAAGAAGAGGCTCGTCGTCGGGCCGCACAGTTGGCTGCTGCGATCGCACAATGGACTCCAAAAGTAGGTGCTTTTGGGACACCGCTGGGCAGTTTTATCAGTAACGGTGTTGCTGTTTACAGATTTGCTCAAGGAAATTTGCTGATTCAACCTGATGGACGTTCTGCATATTACAATCTGAATAAAGCAGCATATAATTCACTCCCCTATCAAGGAGTAAGAAAAGGCTTGGATTGGCTAAATGCTATAAAAGTTGGTGGCATTGGAGATCCTCTACTTAAGATCCCTAATATCATGTCCCCGAATCCGAAGGATATATTTTCTTTGGAATCATTTATAGGTTCTAACTTAAATAAATCAGGTATCAACCTGAATAAGTTCCTTGATTCACATCTTTTGAGCTCCAACCGATATTGGAAAACACTCGACACCCTATCTCCAATCGCAAACCGCTTACCTCCCAAACAAGCGCTTAAGCTTATGGGGAACACATCTAATTTCTTCAAATCCAAATCTCCTAATATCCTTGCAAGAACTGGAAAATTAGGAGCAAAAACATTAGATGCTACCGGAAACTTTTTTAAAATCTTAGATACCCCGATAACCAAATTTGGAGGTAAAAATGCACCAGTTGTTGGTGACGTGATTGATTTGGCTTTCACAGGTCATGATTTGATCTATGGAGACGAAGCAACTCAACGTCGTGCTCAAGTGAAGTTGGGAGCAATGGGGGCAGGCGCTATTATTGGTGGTGCTGTTGGAGCATTAGGTTTTGGTGTTGGTGCTGCACCCGCAGCTATGGGAACTGCGTTTGTAGTAGGTAGTATCGTTGATTTTGCTTACTTTGGAGCAGATCAGCTAGGTCATGGAGACAAAGTTGATAAGTTTTTATCCGACAGCTATTCTGCTGTTGGCAATGGTATTAATTCAGTCAAATCATCTATTAGCGATGCACTAAAAGCTGCACGAGATAAAGCTGCTACGGCACGGGATAAAGCTCAAAAAGCTGTTCAAGTTGCCAAAGCTACTGTTAAAGCTGCCACAGCTAAAGTTGTACAAGCTAAAGCCGCTTACAACACTTTCAAACAACAGACTCAGCAGGCTGTCAGCAACCTGGTACAAAAATCAACACAGGTGTTTAAAGCCTCATTGCAACAGGCTAAACAAGCAATTGCTCAAAAAGTTGCTCAGGCTGCACCACGAGTTGTTAAAAAAGTTGCTCAGTATGCTCAAAAAGCAGTTAATACAGTTCGCAACGTCGTCAACGGAGCGAAGCGCGTTGTTAATAACGTCATTAACAAAGGCAAGCAACTTGTGAACAATGTTATCAACAAAGGTAAGCAAGCTGTTCAGTCCGTCAAGAACTTTGCTTCCAATGTTGTGAATAAGGCTGGACAAGCTGCGGCTAATGTCTATAACCGAGCCGCCCAGGGAGTCAAAAATGTCAAGAACACACTTTCTGGTGCAGCAAAACGTTTGAAATTCTGGTAACACTCCCACAAGCCGATTAATAATGTATTCAAATTTTAATCGACTTGTGTATCGAAAATCATCACGCCAAATTCATAAGAGGAAACATGGGACAAATTCTAGAAAAAGTTATTGAATTTTTTGAAAAAGAAAACTGGCAGTTTTCCAAAATTGAAGACGAGCCTGCTTTGCAAACAGCATTTACCAGTGACCAAGGAACTTGGATGTGCTTTGCTCAATCTGTTGAAGATGAGGCAACTCAGCGCTTCTTTTTTTACTCCGTCTGTCCACTTAAGGCACAAGACCACATCCAGGCTGTAGCTGAATTTATTACCCGTGCAAACTATGGACTTTCCATCGGAAACTTTGAACTTGACTTTGCAGATGGTGAAATTCGTTTTAAAACAAGCATTGATGTCACTGAAGATGGTTTTGGTTTAGCAACTATTGAGCGTGTGGTTTACACAAATGTTTTGATGATGGATCGGTATTTACCAGGATTGATGGCTATTTTGTCTGGTAGTGCTTCACCTGAACAAGCCATTCAATCTATTGAGTCTGTTTCTGAACCTGTTGAAGTTTAGGCGAAACCTTACATAGATATTAAAAGCCTTGCTATAACTGCACTTTAGTCACGTAAATCGTTTGCCTACAATGTAGTATTTCTAGCATCGTGAAGCATATAGCTAACCTATCTGAGTCGTGCTAAAAAGGTTCGCCTGCAATTCAACTAGGACAATAGCCCACAGTTCACGTCTCATTAGGACTAGCTATATTAATTCTCTAAACAGTAAGCTTATCCTTCAGCAATCATGAAGCATCCTATCCTCACAACCCTCATCGCCCTCACCCTCACCACTAGCGTGAGTCACATCTTCTCACCCCCAACTCAAGCCCAACAAATAAACCCTTCCAACACCACCCAACCCCCGACCGCAGAACTTCCAGATCACACCCGTCAAGCCGTAATCAGACAAGCAACCCTTGACACCAACATCCCCCTCACCGACCTAGAAATCCTGAGTGCCTTCGCCACCACCTGGGGCAACGGCTGCATGGGAATCAGCCGACCCGGCCAAAT
>NZ_JAIHOM010000019.1 GCF_026130165.1 Spirulina subsalsa FACHB-351
AGCACAAATTGTCATGCTAAGAGTGATCCCTGAGCCTTAGCTAAAGAGTCGTGCTTCGCTGTTTCTATACTGGTCGGGTTTCATCCCGTCGGTAAAACCGAGGGTCTTCACCCGACATTGCAGATAATATCTAGTCCTAGACCAGAATTTTGGCTTCTACTCGGCGGTAGCTAATTCGCCATCGGTACTCCCACGACTGCGACGACGAGTTAAAGAATTAAACAGCATTTGACCAATAGCTTTGATCAAATTCCCTTCTAATTCTCCGAACATTTTCATATTCATGCCGAACGCATCATTGGCTTCATCAACAATAGCCTCGGCCGTTTGTTGATCCACAGGTAAACTGTCCATTGCAGCCCGATATTGGGTTTTGAACGCCTTCTCATCGGGAATCTGCTCAAACTGATAAAAAGCCGTCCCTTCACCCTCAGAAAGATTCATCGCCGTCTGAGCAATTTTCTTGAGGATTTGTCCCCCAGAGAGATCCCCCAGATAGCGGGTGTAAAGATGTGCCACCAAGAGTTCTGGCTTTTCATTCGCCACATGATGAATGCGATTAACATAGGCTTGACCTGTAGGAGAAAGTTCAATTTCCTCCCGCCAGTTTGCTCCGTAGTAATAGAACAAATCCCGCTCTAAATTAGCTTTCCGATTTAATTCAGGGAAATAGACCTTAGACAAAATGGGATGATCTTTGAGGCGTTCCATTTCTTCTTCCATCGCCCCATAAACATAGTAGAGATTAGCTGCTAATCTACGGTAGGAATTTTTTTCGACTACGCCTTTGAGGAAACATTTAATAAACCCCATATTTTCCGCCATAGTATGGGATTTTTTCGTCCCTTCCCGTAGCATTGTGGCTAAATTCACATCTGCTAAATTAACACTCATGTTATATATCCCGTTTTATGATCTTAAATGAATCGACATTAATGAACTGCCTAATTTGCTAGGTTAAACCGATTTGACAATGATTTGTGTTAAGAATCTTTACGAGCAACGGCAACTAGAACCAGAATTTTGGGGAGAGAGTCCGGTTAACCCCCTAACCATTACCGAGGGGATATGTCATCATAGAGGAGTTGTGAAGCAAGTGCAACATGGATAACAACAATTGGATTCAGGATCTGTTGATTGCCGGAGTGGGGACGACCTCCTTTGTCGCGGAAAAGTTGCGCGAAGTCGGGGATCAACTGGTGAAAGAGGGGAAAATCGACCCGGAACACGCCAAAACCATGGTTAATGATGTGATGGAACGCATCAAAAGTGATCAAGGGAATTTTGAAGAACAGATGCAGCGTCAAATTCGCAATGTACTACAGGATTTAGGCGTTTCCCGTCAGTCTGAGGTAGATGAATTACGGGGAAGGATTGATCGATTGGAACGTCAGGTGAGAGATTTAGAGAATAAGATCTGGCGTTAAGCACCATCAGGAGAATATATGAGAGAGATTTTACTCAGTTTTGGGGTTGTTGTTGTCTGTAGCTTGCTTCTAGTCCTGTCCCTCCTGTTTAATAGTGGTAAGGGCCAAGAGGCGATCGCCTCAGAAGCACTGGCCCAATCTAACCTACCCCGTGCCGAAGTCCCTAGCGGAGTGTTGGCAACACCTCCCCTCGTGGCTTCTGCGGCGGATTTACTACCAGTAGAAAATAACACAGTAGAAAATAACAACGTGGAAAATATCGTAACGACAGACTCCGGTTTACAGTACGAAGAGATTGTTGAGGGGACTGGAGCCAGTCCTCAAAAAGGACAAACCGTTGTCGTTCATTACACCGGAACCCTAGAAAACGGCCAAAAATTTGATAGTTCTCGCGATCGCGGTCAACCCTTCTCCTTTAAAATTGGCGTTGGACAAGTGATTAAAGGCTGGGATGAAGGCGTTGGCACCATGAAAGTGGGAGGACAGCGTAAACTGATTATCCCCCCTGAACTCGGCTACGGAGCGCGAGGTGCAGGTGGGGTCATTCCCCCCAATGCAACCCTCCTTTTCGATGTAGAATTGTTGAAAATCGGGGCTTAAAGCCTTAGTTACACACCACCACCTTTAGAATCCCTCTAACCCTTGAATCCGAGGTTTAGAGGGTTCTCCTTGGCTACTTGTGTCAATCATCTCGTCTGTTGCCTTTTGCTCAATCTTCACCCTATTTTGCCCCATGACCGAAAGTTACACCGTAGAAATCACCCATCAAGGAACCACCTACACCCTGAAAGCTCCCGCAAATCAAACCATTTTACAAACGGCTCTTGATGAAGGGATCGAACTCCCGAACTCCTGCAACGCCGGGGTTTGCACCACCTGCGGCGCGAAAATCCTCTCGGGAGAAATTGATCAAAGTGATGCAATGGGGGTGTCTCCTGACCTACAAAAAGAAGGCTATGCCTTACTTTGTGTCGCCTATCCTCGTTCTGATCTCAAAATTATTTCCGACCAAGAGGAAGAAATTTATAAGCGCCAATTCGGAGCCGGTTAAACCTCCATTCTCCCCCTAATCTCATCTCGATATTAGACATCTCCTAGAATTAGGCTGGGACTTCTAGTCCATGATTGAGGATTCATCCTTGATTCCCACCATTCCTTAAACCCTTTACTAATTACTATGACCACTCATTTCATTACCGCCGAAATTGACCTCCAAGACAGTCCCGTTAAACTGCAAAAAGCCATTGAAGCCGAGTTAGAAAAACGTGGAGAACCCTTGCGCTGGGCGATTACAGAAGTTAACACCGCAGAAGAAACCGTGCAAGTTGAAGCCGTTGTCACCCAAGATGCGATCGCTTGAACTTGATCTGTGACCTGTGGTATAGTAAACCCAGAGAGAAAAGAAAAGAGAACAAAAAGAGGGGGAATCTACCTCCTCTTTTTGTATAATCACCAATTATCTAATTACCAACGGTTTAAGTCTCAACTCTAAGTTAACCCATAGACCTTTTCCAGTAACACCGTTTGACTTTGAGTTTGACTGAGAGGTTCTTCCCTTTCCTCCTCGGGGACATCTTGACCGAAGAAACTAATCGCAATATTCCCCCCCACCTCATTTAAAGAACGCTGCATCTGGTCTAAAAATTCGTGTAAACCAATGTCAATTACATCCTCAATAGTACAGTACCCCAAACGAGAACATAAACGACCTAGGGAACGTTCTGCGGGATTAGACCAACTGCCGACAGGGGTATTAGTAATCTTATGCAGAGATTTTTCCGACCGAGAAACACAGAAATTAATCGAACGCGGAAAATCATGATCTAAAATCAAAAACTCCGCCACCGCAGAGGGATTAATTCGATGTTGTTGTTTGCGGTACATTTCATAGGCACTCGCCGATTTTAACAACGCCATCCATTGAATTTGGTCTAAAGGCGTTCCTACCCATTGAGCAGACGGTAAAAGTATAAAATATTTAACATCTAAAATGCGCGTTGTTTTATCCGCCCGTTCCAATAAGCGCCCCACATAGCCAAAATGCCATCCTTCATTGTGGGTCATAGTGGCATCCATTACCCCAGCAAAACGATGACTAGCCCGCTTCACTTGTCGGTAAAAATCCGGTAACATATCCACGTGAATCTGAGACGCGGCATCTTTGACCATCAGGTAAAAATCATTGACTTCCTGCCACATTTCTGAGGAAATAATTTCTCGAATCGAGCGGGCATTTTCTCGGGCAATTTGCAGGGAAGATAAAATCGAGTTGTCATATTTTGCGTCAAAGGTTAAAAAGTGAATGACATTATCAGCCGTAGCCTCCCCATACCGTTCCATGAATAGTTCATGGTCCCCGGTGGTGGTGACTAAGGGCAACCATTGTTGCGTTACTCCGGGCGGCAAATCTAACATCATATTGAGGTTCACATCAACAAACCGTGCAGTATTATCTGCCCGTTCAATATATCGATTTAACCAATAAATAGAATCAGCAACACGACTTAGCATTGTTAGTGTATCAATTGAGTGTGGATATAGGGTTTAGACAAAGGTCTAGCAAGCGGCAAAAAAGGCAGCCTCATTGATAATTGATAGTTGACAAAGAACGTTCAATTATGGTGTTAAAACCCAAGTGTCTTTACTGCCACCCCCTTGGGAAGAATTAACCACTAAAGAACCTTTCCGCAAAGCCACACGAGTTAAGCCACCGGGATGAACATAAATTTCATCGCCGCGATGAAGAATGTAGGGACGTAAATCTACATGACGGCCTTCGATACGGTCTTCAATTAAGGTAGGAACTCGGGATAAACAAAGGGTAGGTTGAGCAATATAGTTGCGGGGGTTGGCTTCAATTTTTTTGGCAAAAATTTCCCGTTCGGTTTGGCTAGCTTGGGTTCCCACTAACATCCCATATCCCCCGGCTTCGTTGGCCGCCTTGACAACTAATTTGTCAAGGTTTTGTAAAACATAATCCCGGTCTTTCTCTTGCCAACAAAGATAAGTAGGGACGTTGGCTAGAATGGGGTCTTCGTTGAGGTAATACCGAATCATTTCCGGAACATAGGCATAGACCACTTTATCATCCGCCACACCAGTTCCAGGAGCGTTGGCCAGGGCAACTCGTCCAGCGCGATAGACTTCCATTAAACCGGGGACTCCTAGTAAAGAGTCGGGTCGGAAGGTGAGGGGGTCGAGGAAAGTGTCATCCACTCGTCGGTAGAGGACATCGACGCGGCGGAGGCCTTTAGTGGTCTTCATTTGTAGGTAGCCATCGACCACGACTAAATCCCGACCTTCGACCAATTCTACGCCCATTTGTTGCGCTAAAAAGGAGTGTTCAAAGTAGGCCGAGTTGTAAATTCCGGGGGTGAGGACGGCGACGGTGGGGGTTTGCAGATAGGGGGGGGCGAGATTGAGCAGGGCTTCGAGGAGGTGACTGGGGTAGTCGTCTACGGGTTGGATGGCGAGGTTTTGGAAGATTTTGGGCAGGGTACTTTTCATGACCCGACGATTTTCCAAGACGTAGGAAATGCCCGAGGGGACGCGCAGGTTATCTTCTAGAACATACCATTGACCATTGCGATCGCGCACTAAATCCGTCCCCGTAATATGACACCATACCCCCGTCGGCGGTTCCAGTCCCTGACAGGGAGGCAAAAAACCCGGTGCCGATTGAATAATCTCAGCAGGAACCTTCCCATCCTGCACAATCTTCTGGTCGTGATAAATATCATTGAGAAACAGGTTTAAAGCCGTGATGCGTTGTTTAAGACCCTGTTCCAACCATTGCCAATCCTCAGCCGAAATGATACGAGGAATAATATCAAAGGGTAGCACCCGTTCCACCCCTTGAGTATCGCTATAGACATTAAACGTCACCCCCAGTTTAAATAAGGCAATCTGTGCCGTTTGATGATGTTGTTGGAGTTCCTTGGGGTTTAACCCTTGCATCCATTCCAGTAGGGGGACAGCAGCAGGGCGAGGTTTGCCCACAGCTTCAAATAATTCATCATAGTACGTTGCGCTCTCAGGGTCATAGGTTTCTAGTTGCACGGCGGTTTCCCTCCAACACCCTATACATATTTAAGCTTTGATTAAAGTTGTCTCAGCGACTGTAGCCTCAAATACATTCTCTCAGAAGGATGGGCGCAAGCAACGTTACAATAAGTAAATTTTCGCAACTTTTTCGGTAGCCTAGAAAGTGTCCAAATCCTAAAGCTGTAATGCGAGTACCGCGTTTTTTTCGTTTTTTCCGTTATCTCAACTGTTTCATCCTGCGCAAAACCCTGACGCGGAGTTTCCGGCAACGTCTCACAGGACTCTCGGCAGAAATTGCCTTTAACTCCATGTTGGCGGTTTTCCCGGCAATTCTCGCCATTATTACCGCTATTGGTCTATTTGAAGAATCCATTGTCTCAAGTGTACGCTCATTCGTCGTGCAGTTTTTCCCTGAAGAAGAATCCATTCAAACCGCCCTACGAGAATTAGCCACTAAATTAAAAATTGTCGCACCAGATTTAGTCTGGGGTTTGTTAAGTAATTTTGTCCAAGAAATTACCCAAGTGAAGAGTAAAAGTCTATTTTCCATTAGTTTTGGGGCGGCGATTTGGGTATCTTCGGCGGCCATTAATGCCGCCATGAATGCCCTCGACCAAATTCATTTAATCCCTCGCCGCAGACGGCGACCCTTTTGGCAAGCTAAACTCATTGCACTTTTACTGACTTTGGGCAGTATATTTTTATTATTAGTTGCTTCTATTTCAGTCTTAATTGGGGATGCTTTAGTTCAATTTTCAGTTAACTTAATTCAAGCTATACCATTACGAGAATCAGATCAAGGGGCTGATTTAATATTAGAACTATGGAACTTGTTAAAATGGCCCGTTTCCTTAAGTATTGTTATCGTTGCCTTTGCCTTAATTTATCGTCTCGGCCCCAGTCATTGGCGCAAGGGAACCCCCATCTTACCGGGGGCTATTGTTGCCGCGTTATCTTGGGCAGGAATTTCCCTTTTATTCCGGGTGTATGTAAACAATTTTGCCAACTATAACAAAGTCTACGGCGCATTGGGGGCAGTCATTGTCTTAATGTTGTGGTTATATTTAAGTGCCTTAGTGATGTTGATTGGGGGGCAACTCAATGTTACTGTCGGAGAAGCAATGCGCGCTGATCATCGTCGTCGTCAGATCATAGCACAACCTCCCCCCCCTAGCACCTTTCCCTCCTCCCTCCCCTCCTCAGAGTCTGGGGATTCTTCCTCTAGTCAGTTATAACGGTATGTTTTTACTCACCTTTCAATCCCCCGGCCCCATCTTATTTGAACTAGGTCCCTTAACCCTTCGTTGGTATGGTTTACTGATTGCCAGTGCGGTTTTAATTGGAGCCACATTAGCCCAATTTTTAGCCAACAAACGCCACCTAAAAACCGATATTATGTGGGATTTAGCAGTCTGGTTAGTTATTGCTGCCATTCCCTGCGCTCGGTTATATTATGTATTTTTTGAATGGGAACAATATGTCAATCGTCCGGGGGACATTATCGCCATTTGGCAAGGAGGAATTGCCATTCATGGGGCAATGATTGGGGCTATTTTAGCCACCTTTATATTTTCCAGAGTCAATCGAGTTTCCGTCTGGCAACTGTTAGATTTAATCGCTCCCTCCGCCATCCTAGGTCAAGCCATTGGACGCTGGGGAAACTTCTTTAACTCCGAGGCCTTTGGTCGTCCAACCGATTTACCGTGGAAACTCTACATTCCTTTACAATCTCGCCCCCTCGGATGGCAACAATTCGACTATTTTCACCCGACCTTTCTCTATGAGTCTTTATGGAATTTAGGGGTTTTTGCACTACTTTTAGCCCTATTTTTCTGGGGAATGGGTCAAGGAAACCGCTTAAAAGTCGGAACCCTATTTTTCGTCTATGCCTTGGGGTATAGTACCGGGCGCTTATGGATTGAAGGACTACGCATGGATAGTTTAATGTTAGGAGGATTGCGAGTCGCTCAATTGGTAAGTTTAGGGGGAATTTTAATTGGGGTATTGGGTCTAATTTGGCTCTATATACTAAAAGGTTCTCTCGCCCGTGAAAATCGTTCTTAGTATTGTATAAAACCATGCAAAATAGTTCGAGCATTAACTTAAAGTCAATTAAATATTAATAAAAATGACAAAATCATCTTTAGACCTTGACAAAATGACCCTGAAGATATCTAATCAAAATTCAGAAGAGGAAGAAGAAGATTATTTTGAATATTTCTTTGATGAACCCGGAAGTGAACCCGGAACACTCAGTATTGACCCCGATGCCACTCCTTCCAGTATTGTTCTCATTGATTATTCCCCGAAACACGCCACTCGTCGCGCTAATCTGACCCCTCTTGATTGTGTTTCCTATTTGGAAAGTGAATCAGTTTCTTGGATTGATGTGCGGGGTTTAGGGAGTGAAGATATTCTGAATCAATTGGGTCAAGTCTGTAAAATTCACCCCCTTGTTTTAGAGGATGTAGTGAATGTTCCCCAACGGCCAAAAGTGCAGGATTATGAGGAGCAATTATTGGTCATCTTACAGATGGTTTTGCCCCTACCGGATGAAGATGGGTTTGATTATGAACAAGTGGGTTTTGTTTTAGGTAAACACTATTTAATTACCTTTCAAGAAGAACCGGAAGAGGATTGTTTTGAGCCGGTACGGGTACGAATTCGGGAGAATCGGGGGAAAGTTCGCCAAGCGGGACCCGATTATTTAGCTTATGTGTTGATTGATTCTATTATTGACGGATTTTTCCCAGTTTTAGAGGATTATGGGGAGCGGATTGAAGCTTTAGAGGATGAAGTAGTGGACAATCCGACGCGGGAAACGGTGGAAAAAATCTATGAAATTCGGCGAGAATTATTAGCCTTACGTCGTATGATTTGGCCTCAGCGCAGTGTGATTAATATTCTGATTCGGGGGGATAATGAGTTAATTAGTCAGGATGTACAGATTTATTTTCGAGATTGTTATGATCATGTCATTCAGCTATTAGATATTGTGGAGACGTATCGGGAACTAGCTTCTAGCATGATGGACTTATATATGTCTGCCATGAGTAATAAAATGAACGAGGTAATTAACTTATTAACTCTCATCTCAACGATTTTTATTCCCCTCACATTTATTGCGGGAGTCTATGGCATGAACTTTAAGTATATGCCAGAGTTAGAGTGGCAGTGGGGCTATGGTTTAATTTGGGGAGCCATGTTAGCTATTGCGGGCAGTTTGATTTATTTCTTCCATAAAAAGGGCTGGTTTGATACCTTTTATTTTGTCGGAAAACGGGATAAATGATGAGTTTAGACTATTGGTTTATGTTTCCGGTGGCCATTGGGATTGCAACGGTTGCCATGGCTTCTGGAGTTGAGGGGGCTACTTTTTTTACCCCTTTATTTATTTTGGGCTTAAACCTGCCCACAGATGTGGCCATTGGGACAGGTTTAATGACCGAGGTTTTTGGTTTTACCAGTGGTTTATTTGCCTATGGCTATCAGGGTTTAATTGATTTTAAATTGGGGAAAATGTTACTGGCTGTGACTATTCCGGTGGCTTTGTTGGGAACGGTATTCGCCCAATGGATTCCGGGGGATGTCTTGAAGATTGTATTAGGTTTAGGTTTGTTGGTTTTGGCGGTCAGTTTTTTGCGTTCTGACCACACCTCGGCTGGAGAATCGCCTGTTCTCATGCCCTCCCCAGTTTCTTTCCCCTCCTTCACTCTCACCAGTCGCCGGGGGGATGTGTTCCACTACAGTATCACCCGTCCCCGAGAAGGGCGTATTTTGGCGAGTATTGGCGCGTTATGTTTAGGCATGGTGTCTACAGGATTGGGACAACTCAATGGGTTTTTCCTGCTGCAACGGTCCCGGGTGCCGAGTCCTGTGGCGATTGGCACCAGTGTATTTATTGTGGCGATTACGGCTTTGATTGCTTCTGTTGGTCATATGGTGCAGTTTGCCCAACAGGAAAACCCACCTTTTGGGACGATTCTCAGCTTGATTAGCTTCACGGTTCCTGGTGTTCTCTTGGGGGCGCAACTGGGTTCAAGATTGGCGATACGGCTCCCTCAGCACATTCTGGAACGCAGTATGGGGCTATTATTTATTGTTGTGGGTCTGTTGCTCATCCTAGAAAATTTTCTGCGTTCATCTTAGTGGATGACCCTTGAGCAAAATGTAGCGTAAAACCCTTTTCTTAAAGATGTCAAAATGACCTTTGCTAAGTCTCTAGAATCTGTCTTAATTCCCCTGGGGGCGATTCTTTTCGCCTTGGTGTTATTCGGGTTGTTTTGTGCCTTTGCGGGGGCGAATCCTGTTGAGGTCTACCATTCGATTTATCGGGCGGCCTTTGGACAATGGAGTTCTTGGCAAAATACGCTGATTCGGGCTTCTCCGTTGATGTTAAGCGCGCTCTGTACGGCTTTACCGGCCCGTTTAGGTTTGGTGGTGATTGGCAATGAGGGGGCGTTAGTGTTGGGGGGTTTGGGGGCGATTATTGCCGGGTTATCTTTGGGGGAAAGTTTGCCTCCTTGGGGGGTACAAACGGCGATGGCGTTGTTGGGGATGGTGTTTGGGGGGGTTTGGATTGCGTTGGTGGGATTTTTGCGCCATTACCGGGGGGTGAATGAGACGATTAGTAGTTTGTTGATGAATTATATTGCGATCGCCCTCCTCAATCATTTAGTCGAAGGCCCGATGCGGGACCCCTCCTCCCTCAATAAGCCCTCCACCTTCCCCCTCGCTGTCCTCAATCGTCTCCCAGACCTCCCCGGCACCCGCATCCACTACGGTCTAATTTATGGCCTCGTGGCCTGTATCCTCGCCTATATTCTCATTCAGCGCACCCCCTTCGGTTTTGCCGCCCGCACCACCGGAGGCAATATCCGCGCTGCTCAAATGGCTGGTTTACCCGTCGGGCGCTTAATCCTCATCATCTGCTTTTTAGCTGGGTCCTGTGCCGGATTAGCTGGGATGGTGGAAGTGGCAGCCGTTCACGGACGAGCCAATCAGTCCTTAAATGTGGGATATGGTTATGGGGGGATTTTAGTGGCCTTTGTGGCTCGTCATAACCCCTTAGCGGCCGCGTTGGTGTCGGTTTTATTGGGGGGGATTCTCGCCAGTGGGGGCATTTTACAGCGTGTCCATGATCTCCCCGATGCCACGGTGTTAGTCTTTCAGGGGTTAGTGTTTTTAGTGGTTTTGTTTAGTGAGTCTCTTTATCAGAAAGAGGGAGTTTGAGGGAGCGATAAAACCCCGTCCTCAAAGTTTAGGGGTCTTATCTTAACGGATCATGGTTTGGGGAGACGAGGAGGGGCAACTTGAGCGCCATTCCAGCCCATAGCCAATAATAAATATTAATGGGATCTGTATCGAGGGGATACCAGTATTGATTACAACTCACGAGGAGGACGAAAAGCCAAATCAGGAGGGCGTATCCTTGGAGTTTGGGATCTAAAAGCGATCACCCTTGTTGGAACACAACCCAGCTTAACGTCACCACTACCCCTAGAAAACTCAGCAATCCCAACACCCCCACCTCGAACAGTATTTTAGGGTAAAAGGTTTCCATCAGCTCTGTGGGGCCAAAAATTCGCGCCGCGTTGGTAGCACTCCCCAAACCATTCCCCAAGAATCCCGGATTTTGAGTCAACACCCAATTAAACTGATCCGTGACAAACTCGGTGGATAAAATAATAGAACTGACCACAATAAAAACAACGGCAAAAATCCCAAAACCTTGAACATTTTTTGGGTTTTGTTTCCAATCGGGATGAACCACAAAGTAAGACAAAATGCTAATGGTCGGAACCAGTTTAATCGCTAAATCTTGCCCGGATATTATACTAGATAACGTGAGAAAAGTCAAGGTCAAAAAACTAATCTTTTTCCAGTATTTATTAGGGTCACACCAAGCGCTAGCGGCCACCATAAACGCACTGGAAATTAAGAACCAAGACCAATGCCAAGGGGAGGTAAAAGTGCCGGGTAAACGGATGATATTATGTTCAGGATTAAAGGCCACTGTTCCACCCACAAAGCATTTAGCCTCAAGAGTAGCCTTGAAAAGGTCTTGACCGACTAATCCCCTTGTTCCTTCACAAATTCCCGTTGTGAGTAGCCCATACTGGATGATAGCCAGTCCTGAGCAAATCAGGGCGAGGATGACAAATAAACGGCTAAAAAAATGTAGGTCTTTAACCTGACGTAAGAGCAGAGAACCCACCCCAATTAATGGGATATAGCCAATCCAGGTCTTTAAGCCTATCAACCCCATGAGGATAGGGATTCCGTCCTGATCCCCGGGTAAGATTTGCTGGGCTAAATTGACAGTAATTAGGGTTAATAAACTGAAGCAAAAAAGGATAGTGATTGACCATCGTAGCGGTTTAGGAATACTGACAGGATTGGTTTCTTTTCGGTGAACATTAATTAAGCCAATTAAAGCAGGAAAGTAGAGAAAATCTTTTAAAAATGTACTCCCTACATTACCCGATAAAACTTGATAGGTAATTGTTCCCGCAAAAGGAAGATAGATCAGCAAGAGAATAAAAGCGGTTCGCGGGTACTGGAAGGATAAAATACAAACCAGAACAAGACCGCCTAAAATGGCAAAGGAAGGCTGAAAGACGGCCAGAATTAAGAGAGCAAGGCTGAGGATAATGATGAGCCATTGAGCTTTTTTCATGAATTTTGCTAGAAGTGACGCCTAGGTTAATAATAATGTGCAAGGAGAGAGCAAGAGAGAGACGGTTCAACTTTGTTCTGACCTGTTTAAACTCGGTGAGAGCGGTTTGAGGAGAAGCTACAGGCAAAAAATTGACGATTCCGGATATCTTGCTTCTGGAGTAGCGGCAGAAGCGAGGCACAATTCACCCGGTGTTTGCTTTATGCTGTGGAGTGGAGATCCTACAAATGCCTGTGAACTATGCTGTTGAAACCCGAAGCACGCACAAAATACGATAGCGGGAATGATGAGTTCTTCTATTCGGTTCCCCGCTTGGTGACTCATGTGGATGATCATTTTATTGACCAACTGACTCAACTCTATCGAGAACGCTTAAAACCCAACAGTCGTATTCTGGATTTGATGAGTAGTTGGGTGTCTCATTTACCGGATGAGGTGGAATTTGCTCATGTTGAGGGCCACGGGATGAATGAGGAGGAGTTGCGGAAAAATCCGCGACTGAATCATTATTTTGTGCAGAATTTAAATAGTACCCATCAACTCCCCTTAGCCGATGGGGACTTTGATGCGGTGTTAATCTGTGTGTCGGTGCAGTATTTGCAATATCCCGAAATTGTCTTAAGTGAAGTTTGTCGCATTTTAAAACCGGGGGGATTGTTGATTATCAGCTTTTCTAACCGGATGTTTTATCAAAAGGCGATCGCCGCTTGGCGGGATAATAGCGAAATGGGGCGGGTGGCTTTAGTTAAGGCTTATCTTAAAGCCATTTCTGGGTTTAATGAACCGGAGGTGATTATTCAACGTTCTGAACTCCCCAGTTTCCTACAAATGTTAGGCATGGGAGGACAAGATCCCTTTTATGCGGTTATTGCAGAACGCAAGGTGGAGTGAGGGAATCGATAATTAGGGTCTTTCGTCGGGAATTATGAAACAGTGGATTGTCCATGATGATCACTTGTCCCGGTTCTAGGTTTGACCATAAAAATTTAGCCAACTAGGACTCAATTAGGCGATCGCCCTAAGTAAGGAAGAGGATTTTTGCTCCTTGGAGTTGTCGAGCCAGTCTTTGAAATAAGTAACTAACCATCCGTAGGTTGGGTGAAGCGAAGCGCAACCCAACACCCCTAATCAAGAGATAAACCTTCACCTCCCCAACCCAGAAACCGGGTTTCTGTTCAGAAGTAGCGAGACAACCAAGGAGTGCAAGAAACTCGGTTTCTCCGTGACCCAATTTTTTTGGTATCTTGAGAACAACTTGAATCGTCCTGTTGCCCGATTTTTCAAACCTCCATGAACCCCTCTCACCTGCTCAGACTGAACCAAAGACTCCTAGCGGGAACAGCCATCCTAGGCATAGGTGCCATAGTCACTGGAGCCTTAAGCAACCCAGTTTTTGCACTGGGAACCAATGTCACCTACGGTCTGATTGTCAATAACTTAGGGACCTTAGCCGATAAACTGCGTAACAGTGGCAGTATTTTGCGCAACGAAGACATCGCTAAAGCCGCAGGCCGCGCCGTAGCCAAAACTTTGGAGGAACAAGTTAGCCCCCACTATCGGGACATTCAAGGCTCGTTAGACGATTTCGCCACTAAAATCGAGGAGTATTGGGTACAATGGGCCGAGGAAACCCAAGATTTGGCACTGTTTGGGAGGTTACAAGAAGACCAGTTACATCAGGTTTTTGCCCAAGCTCCGGAGAATTTTGGCAATTATCAGGTCCTACCCCTAGAGGAATGGCGGGAGGTGGTGACGTGGTTATTCCAACAGGGATGCAAGCAGGGGGTATTGCTCGATACCCTCGACAGTTATCAGGATGTCATCGAGGAGTTAACCGGAGAATTAGCGGCGAACTTCAATAAACACCTGCGCCAAGTCCTGAAAGATGATGCCAACAACGGGGGGAAAGCCTTTGTGGGGATGTTGTTTGACCTCCATGGGGCGACGTTGGCGAAAATTGATGAGATTCAGGAGTATTTACCGCAATTGGCGACCCGTGAGGATGTTTGTCGGGCTTTGCAGCAGTTGGAAACGGGGGTGCGGGATGAGTTGGTGCAAATTCGTGAGTTATTGCAGCAGTATTTAGAACCCAATCAGGCGCGTTTGCCGATTCCTCAAGATTGTGCCGCGTTTATTGAGGAAAGAACGCAGGATTTTGTCGGGCGGCGTTTTGTGTTTCAGGCGATTCAGGATTTTTTACGGGACAATCCGAAGGGCTATTTTGTCATTGAGGCTGATCCCGGTGTGGGTAAGAGTGCGATTATGGCGCGGTTGGTGCAGCTTTTTAAAGGGGGATGTTTAACCCATTTTAATATTCAATCTGATGGCATTAACACCCCTGAAAAGTTCCTCAGAAACATCTGTACCCAACTGGTTAACAGCTTTAATTTAAATAATGGTCGTTTACCGGAACACGCTACGGAAGATAGCAATGTCTTAGGGCATTTATTAGCAGAGGCAGCGAAGAAGCTTGGGCTGGGCAAAAAGTTGGTGGTGGTGGTGGATGCTTTGGATGAGGTGGATTCATCCCGACAAACTCCACGGACTAATCTGCTATATTTGCCGGATGCTCTACCGAATCAGGTTTATTTCATTATGAGCAAGCGTCCACAGCCGTTGGATTTGCCGTTAAGTGATTATTTATTTCATTTTGATTTGATGCAGTATCCAGCGAAAAGCGCTGAGGATGCGCGGCATTATGCAGAAAAACGCTATGGGCGAAGTCCTCAGATTCAGGATTGGGTGACAGCGCGGCAATTAACATCGGAGCAATTTTTAACAAATTTGGTGGCTCGCAGTGAAAATAATTTCATGTATTTGCGCTATGTTTTGAGTGATATTGAGAAGGGACTTTATGAGAGTGAAAGTCTGGAGAGTTTACCACAAGGCTTGAGACCATATTATCGGAGGCATTGGCGATGTATGGGAATGTTGGCTGACCCGTTCCCGATTGATAAGGTGCGCACGATTTATGTGTTGGCGTTGGTGCGGGAGGCGGTGTCTCGGCGGTTGTTGGCGGAGTTGACGGAGTTGGCAGAATATCAACTGCGGCCGATTTTGCGGGAGTGGGAACAGTTTTTGCGGTTGCAGTCGGTGGCGGGAGATACGCGCTACACGATTTATCATGCTTCTTTTAGCGATTTTCTGCGGGAGGAGGCTGAGGAGTCGGGGGTGAATTTGGAGGATATTAAACGCCGCATTGCTGACAATTTCAGTAAAGGAGCGCCGCTATGATCACGGCTTTGGGTGAATGGTTAAGGGAGCAGGATGCGGAAAAGCGTTTACATTTGTTGCGCCACCAGCCGAGTTATTTTGCGGATGTGGGAGAGGTGGAGCGGTTGCGGGATTGGTTGACGGATTTTGGGTTTTTGCAGCAGAAGTTGGAGGCGGTGGGGATTGTTGCGCTGATTAATGATTTTGATTTGGCGTTGCCGTTGTTGTCGGGTGAGGAGCAGGAAACGTTAAGTCTAATTCAGGGGGCGTTGCGTCTATCGGCTCATGTTTTAGAGCAGGATAAAACCCAATTGGCGGGGCAACTGTTGGGGCGGTTATTGTCGTTTCCTCAGCCTGAAATTGTCGCGCTATTGGAACAGGCTAAACCAACCCAGGAAAATCCCTGGTTTCGTCCCCTCACTGCCAACCTCACCCCACCCGGCGGGCCACTCATTCGCACCCTCACTGGGCATTGTGACTCGGTAATGGCTGTGGCCATTAGTGCTGATGGACAATGGGCAGTTTCTGGTTCATACGATAACACCCTGAAAGTGTGGAATTTAGCGACGGGGGAAGCGGAACATACCCTCACCGGTCATAGTGCCTTGGTACAAGCCGTAGCCATCAGTGCTGATGGGCAAAGGGCCGTTTCGGGTTCAGGTGATAACACCCTGAAAGTGTGGAATTTAGCGACGGGGGAAGCAGAACGCGCCCTCACCGGTCATCGTAACCAAGTATCTGCCGTAGCCATCAGTGCTGATTGGCAACGGGCGGTTTCGGGTTCAGAGGATAAGACGCTGAAAGTATGGAATTTAGTGACGGGAGAAGTGGAACACACCCTCACCGGCCATAGTGAGGTGGTAATAGACGTAGCCATCAGTGCTGATGGCCAACGGGCGGTTTCTGGCTCATGGGATAAGACCCTGAAAGTATGGAATTTAGTGACGGGGGAAGTGGAACGCACCCTCACCGGTCATAGTAACTCGGTAAATGCCGTAGCCATTAGCCCCGATGGGCAACGGGCGGTTTCGGGTTCAGGTGATAACACCCTGAAAGTGTGGAATTTAGCGACGGGGGAAGCAGAACGCACCCTCACCGGTCATAGTAACTTGGTAACAGGCGTAGCCATCAGTGCTGATGGGCAACGGGCACTTTCTGGTTCAGATGATAATACCCTGAAAGTATGGAATTTAGTGACGGGAGAAGTGGAACACACCCTCACTAGTAGCTCACTGACAGTCGTAGCCATCAGTGCTGATGGTCAACGAGTGGTTTCCGGTTCACATGATAGGACTCTGAAGGTGTGGAATGTAGCCCCAGGAGAAGCGAAACAAGCGAAACGCACCCTCACCGGTCATAGTAACTCGGTAAATGCCGTAGTCATCAGTGCTGATGGGCAACGAGCAGTTTCCAGTTCATGGGATAAGACCTTGATGGTGTGGAATTTAGCTACGAGGGAAGTTGAACGCACCCTTAACCTCACCGGTCATAGTGGCTCGATAACAAAGGTAGCCATCAGTGCTGATTGGCAACGGGCGGTTTCCGGCTCAATTGACAAGACCTTGCAAGTGTGGAATTTAGCTACAGGAGAACTAGAACGTATTCTCACCGGTCATCGTAGATCGATAACAGCGGTAGCCATCAGTGCTGATGGGCAACGGGCGGTTTCCGGTTCAGGGGATGATGTGTCCGGGTTAAGTGATGATATGAAGGTATGGAATTTAACCACAGGGAAAATAGAATATACTCTCAAAGGTCATAGTGGCAAGGTAGACTACACGATCATCACCAGTTTTTATGGTGAACAGAAGATGGTTTACGGTTCAGTATTAGCCGTAGCAATTAGTGCTGATGGCAAAAAAATGGTTTCCGGTTCAAATGATAGAACCCTAAAGGTGTGGAATTTAGTAACAGAAAAAGTGGAACGTACCTTCACCCGCCGCCAAGCCTTCAGAAGGATTCTAAAGATGTGGAATTTGGCTACAGAGGAATCAACTCTAGTAGAGGAAGCAGAACATACCCTCACTGGGCATAGTGGCATGGTAACAGCCGTAGCCATCAGTGACGATAAGCAACGGGCGGTTTCTGGTTCACTAGATGAGACTCTGAAGGTGTGGAATTTAGTGACGGGGCAAAATGAACGCACCCTCACTGGGCATAGTGGCATGGTAACAGCCGTAGCCATCAGCCCCGATGGGCAACGGGCGGTTTCCGGTTCATGGGATAACACTCTGATAGTGTGGAATTTAGCCACGGGGGAGGAAATCGCCAGTTTTACCGCTGAAGCATGGTTTAATGCTTGTGCCTTTGCCCCGGATGGAGTGACAGTGGTGGCGGGGGATAATAGGGGGCGGGTGCATTTTCTGCGGTTGGAGGGGCTGTGAGCAACCCGGTTAGATCAGCCTGGGGAAAAACCGGCAACCCCCAGCAACCCGCTTGACCATCGTGGGGCGCAAGCGTTCCCTCCCTCCGAATCACCAACCCGACAGCTATAATGGCGAAAAAACAACTGTCTGGAGAGATGCAAATCCCCTTAAACAAACAACAAAAAGACTTTTTACCCAGTAAAGGCGAAAAACTTTTGTGCCTCCGGCAGGCTTACGCCAACGCCCCCACACCCATCAAATCCACAACCCAATTCCTCAATTAAATTAATCTCTATGTGAGCCACCATGAGTTTATCCCTGACACCAGAAATTGAACAACGCATTGCCCATCAATTAAATCGGGGAGGCTACCAGTCAGCAGATGAACTGATATTAGCCGCCTTGGAACTATTAGACAAAAGAGAACAATATCTAGCCGAACTGCGCCAACAAATCGAAATCGGAGAAAGCCAAATTCAACAAGGAAAAGTTACAGAGGGAGAACTTGTATTTAATCGACTGCTGAACCGCTTACAGCAACAAACTGAAGATTCCTGATGGGAAATTATTCATTCTCTGATGCTGCCCTAGCCGACTTAGACGAAATTTGTGCAT
This sequence comes from Spirulina subsalsa FACHB-351, assembly GCF_026130165.1. GTDB lineage: Bacteria > Cyanobacteriota > Cyanobacteriia > Cyanobacteriales > Spirulinaceae > Spirulina_A > Spirulina_A subsalsa_A. The sequence continues at coordinate 18,345 of NZ_JAIHOM010000019.1, forward strand.
CCCTGTCGGCAATAAACCCAGACATAGCGATTAGATTTTTTGAAAAAGTCCGGGATAAGTGCCGTTAGTTTGCTCAATTTCCCAACATGGGCAAAAACTACAGTCACATTAAAGCAAATCTCCGAGGTTTGATTGTGGAAAATTACATCATATTTTACCTTCCACGACCTGACGGGATAGATGTTGCTCGCATCATTAATGGGTATCGAGACTTAGAATCATTGAATATTTGAAAATCTGTAACCGGGCTTCTCTACTCAGCTTGGGGAATAACCGGCAACTCCCAGCAACCCGGTTTCTGGTTTGTGGTGATGGGAAAGCAACCCGGTTGCTAGAACCATCCGATAAAAGCCTCAAGGACAGTCAAACCTATAATGGAGAAGCACATTTCCCGGAGCCGACTCTATGTTACTCAGCGAACTGTTACCTACCGTTAATCAGTTATCTCATCAAGATAAACTTCGACTGCTTCACTTTCTCCTCTTGGCAGTCGCTCAGGAGGAAGGGTGTAGCCTAGAACTAACTGGAGAAGTTGACTCAGCAAATGAGTTGCTCGAGCAGCTTGCATCGACTCAGGCAGTGGTATGGTCGCCGCAAACAGATAGCACATCTGTTCAGGCTTTGTCGGATCTTCTGGTGGCAGCAAAGGAAGGTAGCATCTAATGCTTGATGGACAACGATATTCATTCACCGAACGCATTGATAGTCTTGGGCGCTCTGCCATCATGCCCTATTTACCCTTGACGCTCACGTTAGGCGATCGCTCTGTGGACGTGACGGCGTTGCTAGATACAGGCGCGAGTGTCAATGTTTTGCCCTACGAGATCGGTTTACAGCTAGGAGCAATCTGGGAAAATAAGACGGTTTCAATCCCTTTAAGCGGTAATTTGGGTCGAAGCGATTCACGAGGTTTGGTTGTATCGGGTGCGATCGCTCAGTTTCCTCCCGTGCTACTTGCGTTTGCTTGGACTGAATCGCGAGATGTACCCGTTATTCTTGGACAAATGAACTTCTTTGCAGAGTTCAAGGTGTGTTTTTATCGACATGAGTCGGCTTTTGAAGTTTGCCCGAAGGATAGATGAAATCAATCAACTTATTCGGTGGGGATTTGTGGGGGTTGCCGACTTAACCGATTCCGAAAAACAACAAGCAAAATATGTCGCTAAACAGATGGAGCGATCGCCCCCGACGGGAAACGAGCGGTGTCTGGATCGACTGATAAAACCCTGAAACTGTGGAATTTAGCCACAGGGGAAGAGATCACCAGTTTTACATCTGATGCAGGGTTTAAGGTTTGCGCCCTTGCCCCGGATGGGGCGGGGGTGGTGGCGGGGGATAGGTCGGGGCGGGTGCATTTTCTGCGGTTGGCGGGGCTGTGAGTAACCGGGTTTCTAGGTCTTGGGGCGCAAGCGTTTCCTTCCCTCCCTCCAAATCAACGACCCGACAGCTATAATGGCGAAAAAACAACTGTCTGAAGAACGTGAGGCACATCCCCTTAAACAAACAACAAGAATTTTTACCCAGTAGGGGCGAAAAATTTTTCGCCCCTACACCCATCAAATCCATAACCGGATTCCTCAAGTGAACTACCCCATCCTCGCCAACGGCAGGGTGGGGTAGTTCACCCTGTTGCCCTGATGCACTGTTCACTATTCGCCAACAATAATCACGGGAATAGCGGCCGTTTCTAAAATGGCTTGGGAAACCGAACTCACTAAAATTTGCTCAGATAAACTCCGTTCCCCTCGTTTCCCCATGATAATTTCATCCACTTGATACTGTTGAGCCGTGCGGACAATTTCCTCAGAAATCGACCCAGTGACTGTCAGGAATTGATAGCGAATATCAGCGAAGACTTGCCGGGCGTTTTGTTTCAGCTTATCCAGTCCAAGGGGGTCATCAGTGCAAAGGACGTGCAGCACAATGACCTCACTGTTGCCCCGTCGGGCGAGGTCGGCCGCTTTGACCATAATGGGATAGGAGAGGGGGGAAGTGTCTACGGCCACCAATAGACGCACTTGGCGACTGATATTCACTTTAGTGGGGTCTACTTCCCCTTGTTCGAGGAGTTTGGGGGCAAAAGTGGGAATCGCCCAAGCGCCGAGGGGGGCGGTGACTAGAATAGACAGGGCGGCGATCGCTAAAATAATCTCCCCTCCCGCAATACCATAGGCCAAGGGAATCGCCCCAATGGCCGCCTGTACCGTAGCTTTAGCCGAATTCCCAGCTAATAAAAATAGGCGTTCTGAGGGAGTCCAATTACTGCCTAATGTGGACAGATACCAACCTAAACCTCGTCCAACTAGAGTACCAAGGGCGAGGAGAAGTAAACCGGGGAGTAAAATATCTCCCAAGACAGAAAGTTGAACACTCGCCCCCATCAGGACAAAGAGCATAATTTCTGCCCCAATCCATAATCCATCAAAGCCTTTACGAATTTCCCGGGCTAGGGGAGCATCGAATTCCAGTAAAAAATAGCCCGTTGCCATGACAGCCATATAACCGGAAAAGAGGGGGATTTGCTCCGCCGTCACGACCAAAAGTAGGGCAATTCCGGCCACCACGAGGGTATCTTGTACCGTGTTTTGCGTCCAATTTTGCCGCACTAACAGAGAAATAAGCCAACGGGCGGCACAAAATCCTAAACCAATCCCCACGGCAATTTGACTAATAACTTGCAGGGGCAGTAATTCCAAGGCATTTAAGGTCAGGCCTCCGGGGAGGGTGATTCCGGTGTCCATGCCTTGGGAGAGGAAATTGAGCAGGAGGTTAAAGACGAGGAGGAGCAGGACATCTGAGACGGCGCTTCCGGTTAAAATGGTGTCAGGAATGCCTTTGATGACACCCCAGCCTAAACTTTTGAGGCGTAACATTCCGGGGACAATAACGGCCGGGGATTCTGCCCCCACGACACAGCCGAGGAGGAGTCCAGTCATCCAGTCCAGTTGAAAGAGGAACAGGGAGGCGATCGCAATAACTACCGCTTCAAAAGTAGCCGGGAGGAATCCTAAGCGAATCGCAACAGTACCCTGTTGAGCCAATTTTTCCCGGTCTAATCCTAGCCCTGCTTTCATCAAGATAATCATAACCGCAATGGTTCGCAGAGCCTGAGCCGATTCCAGCAGTTCTGACCTGAGAACGTTCGCCACTTCTGGCCCCAAGATAATCCCCGCCAGAATCATCCCAAACAGGGGCGGTGCTTTTAAACGCCGGGCAATTTGACCGACAAAAAAGCCCATGAGCAGAATCCAAAGAAGGCTAGTAAGCATTACCGATCAATCATTAATAGGTGAACTACTCCACCCTGCCGTTGGCGAGGATGGGGCTTCCTGATTAAACATAACGAAATCCCCTATCCAAAACCAAGGGGTAGAAGAATAGGGGAGCAGACTGGTAACTTTTCAAAAAAGAGGGCTTTAATCCACCCGTTCTAATTGCCAGAGAATTTGATTCCCTTCTCTGCGGACTCTAGAAATTACCCAATTGCGCCAAGACCAGTGATCTCCGCGACTCGTGACAGCACTAGCATTCACGTCCATGAGGTCAGCTAATTCAGAACTGCTAATTAAGTAACCTTTGGTCGCAATTTCCTCCGCAATTCGCAAGGTGTCAATTAAGTTTTGCAGTTGGGTGACTCGCACTTCGCGAGGAATTTGCACATCTTCAAGGGTGTTCGAGTTCATTTCACTCATAATTTGGTTGACATCCACTAGAAAAAGGGCTGTTGCTTTCTTGATAACCTATCCTTAGATGTAGTTTCAAGTCTGACAAGCCTGTTACAAAGTCATAGGGGAGCATGAAAGCCCCCTCTAGGCAAGGGCGGGGATCCTCAACAATCCACGATTGAGGGACAATTCAAGTATTCCCAGAGAGGGTAAAGGCTGCCCAGTAATAAGGATGAGCATAAGGGGTGAGGTCGCCCTTGCCTTGATTTAGGGCTTCTTGGCGTTGACGGGCCGCACTGACTAACTCTTCCGATAGAGATTGGGGATAGGTTTCCAATTCCTGCGCTCTATCTAAGTACCATTGCACTAACTGACGAACGGTTAAATGGCGTAACCATTGTTGGGTTTGTTGGAGGGCGACGGTGGCCCTTTGACTGTGGGCAATGCGTCGGTGAAACTCCACCATAAACAACAGCCGCACGGTGGGATCTAGAGGCCAGAGGGGACGGAGGACGGCTTTCACCCCTTGGCTATTCAAGACAGTAGCAACACCGCCATAGTCGGGGTTCTCTTCTGGGTATCCCGTGACGGGAATCTCGGCAGCCCCCAAGGTGACGAGAGAATAACGGGAGAGGGAGAGGGAAGAGAGTTGGCGCAAGGTAAGCCGCTCCGACCCTTGAAGGACTAGGGTAGATTGGAGGGGATTAACGGTGTTGTAGGTGGTATAGGCGAGGAGGTGTAATAAACCTTGGCCCGAGGCAATAGCATCTAAACATTGCCGTTGACTGATAGAAGTGGGATCTAAACGCTGCATATTCCCCACAATTACGCCCAATAAAGCCGCTTCTAGGCTCGATTGACTAAGGGACTCTCGATTACTCCCAGAAGGCGCTGTAGGGCATTCTAGGCACAGTAGAGGCTGGCTTGAGGTGGGGGCTGTAGTCCCGGGTTCTTCCCCTTTTAACCAAGGATCCGCTAAGTCCTCAGAGGAGGATTCTGGAATCTCGGAGGCTTGTCCCAGTTGTAAACTCGGGAGGGTGGTGATAGTAACCCGCTCCCCAAATAAGGCGGGCAGGGGGAGACGGTGCAAGTCTTGATGGGGAATCAAGATCATTTGGCTAAGGGATTCATCCTCCAATTCCTCCCAAATTTCGGGGATTTGGAGAATGTCTTGGAGGCGTTCTAAACAGGCGGGGAGTTGATCGGCAAAGTGTTCTAAGTCCTGCTGGGCTTCCTGCCACACCCCTAACCACTCTTTGAGATATAGCAACCGTTTCCGGGCGGCGGTGTACTCGTCTACGTTCTCTTGGGTGCGTTCTTTTTGTTGAGGGGTTGTATCGGGTTTACTGGCTTTACGGCGGGGTTCTTCCCCTAGACCCAACAGTTCCAATAACAAATCTAGGGAGGCCTCACTGTCGGCCTTAGCGGATTCTACCCGAGAACGCAGGGAAGGACTCAAGACTACATTTAACACCACATTGGGGGTATGTCCCACCACTACGGGTTCCGGGGCATTGGGTTTTAAAATAAAGGTGGTGAGGGTATTGGGGCTAATATGCCAGTAGACCAGGGCCGTCTGAGGTGGCATGAGGCGCTGCATGGCTTCCCAGTTTAAGCGGTTTTGGCGCAATTCGGGACGGTCTAAGAGCCAAGAGAGAACCCAGTTGCGGCTGGCTTCGGCGGCTTCGAGGGCCTGTTTAAATTCCCCGTTTTGCAGGGCAAGATCCACGGCTAAGGCGTTTAATCCCGCTAGTTTCAAACTCAGTTGCTTTTGCTGTTCTGGGTTGAGGTTGCTACTGGTGAGCAGGTTTTGTTGCAGGGATAAGGCTTTTTGATGAACGGCTTCGGCTTGTTTTAACTGTTCTAAGCAGAGATGGGTTTGAATTTGCTCTTGCCAGAGTTGCAGGGTGAGCAGGGGGAAGGCTTCGGGAGTTAGGACATCTAAGGCTTCGTTACTACAGTTCAAGGCGGTTTGCCATAAACCTTGGGGTTTTTCTTCTTCTAGGGCTTGTTGGTAGTGGGCGAGGGCAATTTGTCGTTGCAGTTGCCCCCAAGCTTCGGGGTATAGGTCCGGGGAAAGGGCGCTTAGACCCCGTTCTAAGTTGGCTAATTGCCCCTCGTAGCCTCGGAGGTTTAAGCGGGGGTCATTCTGCACAACGGGACTCAAGGCCATTAACAATAGGTCGGCTTCTCCGGAACGTTTGGCGGCCCGACTACGCCCTGACCAGATTTCCCACTCTTCTCCAGCGAGTTGTAGGCAACGGTCAAAACAGCCAATGGCTTCCTCGGGACGGTTGAGGGCGAGGAGGGTGAGGGCGCGGCCTTTCCAAGCGAGATCAAAGTTGGGTTCACAGGAGAGGGCGTGGTTATAACTATCGAGGGCTTCGGGGTAGCGTTGCCATTGATAGAGGGTGTTGGCGCGACCGTACCAGGCTTCGGTGAGGGTTTTATTGTGGGCGATCGCCTGATCATAAGACATCAGGGCTTCATCGTTGCGCCCCAAGGTTTGCAGGACATTCGCCCGACTACACCACACGGCCGCAAAGTTGGGATTGACGGCAATCACCCGGTCATAATCGGCGAGCGCCTGTTCCCACAGTCCTAAGTCAGCTTTGGCATCCCCTCGACTCCAGAGGACGGCGTGATCATTGGGGCGTAATTCGAGGGCTTTTTCATAACTGGCGATGGCTTCTTGTTCTCGTCCTAGGGAGGCGAGTGCCAGACCTCGGTTATACCAGATTTCCGGGTCGTCTAATTTCAGCCGCAGGGCCCCGTCATAACTCATGACGGCTTCTTCATACATCCCCCGACTTTTCTGGGCATTCCCCCGACTGGACCAGGCCTTATAAAAGTCTGATTTTAAGTCAATGGCTCGGTCATAACAGGCTACGGCTTCCTCGTAGCGTCCAATGTTGTCTAAACTGTTGCCGCGACTGTACCAAGCTTTATGGAAATCCGGTTTAATTTGTAATACTTGGTCGTAGGAGGCGATCGCTTCTTCATAGCGCCCCAACTCATCCAAAGCCAGACCGCGATTATACCAAGCCTTATGAAAGTCCGGCTTTAAACCAATGGCCCGATCATAGGACTCAATGGCTTCGGAATAGCGACTGAGGTTTTTTAACCCTAACCCCCGATTACCCCAAGCTTGATAATAGTCGGGTTTTAACTCAATGGCTTTTTCCCAGGCCGCGATCGCCTGTTCAAAACTCCCCACCTCGTAAAACTGCACCCCTTGATTAAAGGCAGCCTCGGCGGCATCACTACTCGACACCGGAGGCGGCGAGGTGGCGGGGATGCCTTGGGCGGCATTCCGTTGATTAATTTGCCGCACCAACTCCTGAATAATCTCTTGGGGGTCATTGGACTGTAACCCCAAACGTTGGGCGACCTGTTGCACCAAATTCTCATCCTGTTGTAGCCGCACCAACAATTCATCTAGGGTAATGGTGCGATTGTCCCCTGTGGGGATGGTTTGGGGGTTGAGGGGAGGAATCCCACTGCTGGGGGGAGGAGGTAACACCGTTTCCGGTTCTGAGGAGGGAGGGGGATCCGGTTGGGGGCGATACACTGGGGAATCACTATATTGCCAAGTGTCACTATCTCCTTGACTCTCTCGCGCCACTAACAGGCGACCAATTCCCCCGGCCGTCTCGCCTACTTTTTGGTATTGGGGGAGCGATCGCGTAACTTCACCCAACGCCACCAAACGTCTCGCTAAATCCTGATTTGAGTTAGAAGAAGCCAGAATCTTAGCTCCATAACGTTGTAGCCACTCTACCCATTGTTCGATCGTGCCACGACTTTCGAGGGCTTCAAAAAACCGTTGAACGCGAATCGGTTGCCAACCATGTCCTACCCCTTCCAAGAGTTGGGTAAACAAAAACTCATAATCTTTATCGGTTAGCGGTTGAGTAGATTCCTCCGCCGCTTCCTCGGCTGCCTCCGGCACATCCTCCGGGTGCATATGGGTTTGGGGGTTCAGTTGTTGGGAAAGATTTTTGAGCCACTTTAACATTGTTTCTAGTCCTTTCTCGTTGGGAGACACGACGGGTCGGCCGTGGGTGTTCCTGGGTTAATTATTAATTCAAGGGGATTACAGACGTAAACTAATTTTTAGCCCCCAACTCCACAACTGCCCAGTATCCCCCAGGGCATGATCAATTATCCAGAGTTGCCAATTGCCTCGCCCAGACTGTCCTTTTAGACGCTGGAGAAGGGGAGTATTGAGGGAATTATAAGTGGCGCGTAACATGGTTTGGTTGCCCAGACTGCGATTTTGTAGGAGTAAGGTTTCTCCGCTAGGGGGGAGGAGATAAACTTCCAAATCCCCCAGAAACTGATGTCTGAGTTCTAGTTGCACCTCGACCTGTTCCACCGGTCCGCCTTGATTGAGGGCGATCGCACTGACTACCCCCCTCGGCTCATGATCTGGGATAGTTAGGGGCTGATTTTGTCGCAATTCTACAGTTTGTACCTTGTCCGTCCTCCCTCCTTGGGCCTGTTGTTGTTGGGCGGCTTGCACCGCCCGAAAAGCGTTCACTTTCCCGTAGCCAAACCATTGGGAATGACCTTGTTGATTGTAGGTCCCCAGTTGTAACCCCAGTTGGGGGTCGCGATCGCGGTCTACAATCTTATCGGCGCTATTTTGCAGCAGTTGCTTCACTTGTTGAGCCGTTAGGTTCGGGTTAACCGATAACATCAAAGCCGCCACCCCAGCCACCACTGGGCAAGCACTGGATGTTCCCCCAAAACTACGAGTAAAATCCCCCGCATCATAGCCCAAATCTCCCAGTAAATCTGTGGTAAAAATCCCCCGTCCCGGCAACCAAGTTGTCACTCTCGGGGCCGTTTGCACAAAACCCGTTTTTTGAAACCACATCCCCGGTGGGGCGTTATTACTCGGCGCGCAGACGGAAATATGTTCCCCCCAATTACTATAGGCCGCCTTCTTATTCAAACTGGTTGAAGCTGCCACCGCAATCACATCGGGATGAGCCGCAAAACCACTTAACCAATCTGTAGGCCCATTGAGGAGATTATTCGGCCAATCTCGCTCATAGATTTTCCCCTGTACCGGACGGTTGGCATTGCCAGCCGCAAAGACAATCACGCAGCCCTTGCCCTCTCGCCCTTGGGTTGCCGCTCGGTGCAAGGCCGCCCGTTGTCGCAGAGAGAGGGGAAAATGGACTACGGCGGCCCCCCAACTACAAGAGATCACATCAGCCTTATTTTCCACTGCCCAATTGAACAATTGTTCAATCGACCGATCATCTAAATAACCCGTCGTCCGCAACGGCATGAGGGCGCAATTCGGGGCAACACCGATGATTCCCTTGCCGTTTTCTTCCGCCACCGCAATCCCCGCGCAGGCCGTGCCGTGACTTTCTTGGCGGTTGCCGGGGAGGGGTAAAAAGTCCTGATCTTTGAAGTCGTAGGGGGCGACAATTTTCCCCTTGCCTTGAAAGTCCGGGTGGTTTAGGTCAATAGCATCATCGGCAACGGCCACCACCACTGACCGCACCCCCCGGGTAATATCCCAAGCTCTTTCTATATCAATATGGGAATTAACGGCTAATTGATTCCCCCCTTGGTGGAATAAGTACCACTGTTCGCTGTAATGTTCTTCTTGGGGGCGATAATAGGCCGCCTGTTGCAAGATTACATTAGGTTCGGCCGTGAGGATGTCGGGATGGGCGCTTAAGCGATTAGCCAGCTTGAGGGGGTTTTCTGGGGAGGTGGGGGTGAGGAAATAAATAAAGGTGTTGGGGATGCCGGAGATGGCTTCTTGGCGGTCTAATCCCCAACTATCGGCAATAGCTTGTTGTTCGGTTTCGGTGAGGGAGTCCCGGAATTGTAGGGTTAATTCCCGACTCAAATAGAGCAAGGTTTCAGGACTCTGTTGGAGTTGGTAGACATGACTGGCAAAGGCTACCTCGGGGTGTTGCCGAGCGAGGGCGATTTGTTCCTCCAAAGCTTGGGGGGTAACTTGCACCTCCCATAATTCACTGGGAGGAATCGCTCTCAAACGCCACTGTTGAAAGGCGGCCGGGATTTCTTGGGTCTTGAGCGCGAGGGTAAAGCGATCGCCCACCTTCAGCAAGGGTAGTTCTTCCCCTCCCCGTTGTAAAATTAAGCCAATTTTCGCTTCAACTACCCCACGAGGGGACAATTCCATATCTTCCGGGTTTGTCATACTGTCCCATTCCGAAATATTGATCAACACCCATCAGGTTTGAGAATGACACCCCGTTTAAGGTTATCCTTCTCCACCCCTTCAGCCCAACTCTGAGGAAGTTGTTCCGCGATAATTATAGAACAGACCTGCGAAACCCAGTCTTGCTTACCAAAAGGGCAAGTTCCCCAATTGTTCCAACAGAGTGCTAAAATCGTATGCCAACAGATAGGACGATCGTCCTGTCACGATTGTGTTGTGTTTTGCGGCCTTGGCCTAAGAGGTTATTCAATGCTATTTTTCGGAACGGTTCGCCGCTTCAACCTTCAACTTCTGCTGTGCGCCCTTCTCGCGGGGATGATTCTGCCCACTGCGGCACAAGCTCAAGTCCCTTTAGAAGATGGCGATATTGACCCCAATTTTACGCCCTCCGATGGGTTACGTCCCTTACAACAAACGACCAGTCTTTTGAGTATTCCGGGGGGACAACGGTTATTAGATGAAGCGAGTCAAGCGGTAGGCAACCAAAACTATGATTTAGCCGCCCAAAGACTCCAAGAAGCACGCCAAGTCTTCAACCAATTGTCTAATTTTTATCAACAACTCTCTTCGACTTTTTCGGGGATTGATAACCGGATGTCGGAGTCTCACCGGAGAAATGCCCTCAATACAGCCCAGTTGCGAGATCAGGCGACCTACCAATTAGCCTTAGTCCATCGCGCTCAAAATAAGCCAGATTTGTCTGTGCCGTTGTTGATTCAAATTGTGCGATCGCAAAACCCTACCACTGAATTGGGCAAAAAAGCCTATCAGCAACTGTTTGAACTCGGTTTTGTTGAAACCCCTTTTCCCCGTCCTCCTCAATAGAGTGCATCAGTGACCAAAATTTTGGTATGCAAACCCCGCCCTTTGCTATAGCAGAGGGCGGTTTCAATTTTGTCCCATTGAAAGTTCACTTTATCAGTTACCGATGCCCTATTACCCTGTTGAGTCTAGCGTTGGGTTTTTTCAGCAAGCCCTAAGTACAGAGGTGAGGGAGTGTCAATCAAGTTAAAAACTGTGAATAGAACCGTCCTTTAGGAAAAATTTGTACTATGCTGGAAGACCAGCCCTTGATCAAAGTCCGAAATCATGATCAACTTGCTATTCATCTATCCAAAGCGATCGCCGAGTTTTTAAAACATTGTAAGGGGAAAAAACTATCCCGTAATTATCAAAACATGGTAAGGGAAAGCTTCACACTTTAAAGCCCAGATGTGCTGTGCGACCTAGCTTCCTTAGCTTGGGTCAAAATCCAAAAGATCAGCTATCCTATCTCTGCTCTGTCAGATCCGGTTCAAACAGATCCGGTTCAAACCCTGATTCTCCCGTTTGCTGTGATGACGAAAATCCGTTAACCCAAGCCTATTATAAGCGTTGCAAAGTGGTTTTAACCGGGGGGGATGTCAACACCATGAAACTGCATGAGCTATCCTTTATGTTGTGATCCTATCGTGAAAATTTTAGTAGTTGAAGATGATCCCGTTACCGGGGATTTTCTGACGCGATTATTAACTCAACATCATTATGTGATAGACCGAGCAACAGATGGTCGTATCGGCTTAGATTTAGCCAGTAATACGGACTACGACCTCATTCTGTTAGATTGGTTAATCCCCCATCTCGACGGCTTAACCCTATGTCGTCGTTTGCGTTCGAGTGGCTACCAAAAACCCATCTTACTGTTAACCTCTAAAGCCTCCCATCAGGATGTCGTGGCTGGATTTGAGGCAGGGGCTGATGATTACGTCACCAAACCCTACACCCCCTCAGAACTCCTAGCCCGCATTCGCGCCCTACTCCGACGGGCTGCCCATCCCCTCAACCCCAAAATCCTGCGCTGGGGAGAACTCTGTTGTAATCCCGCCACCGCAGAAATCACCTATCAGAATCAACTGATCTCCTTAACCCATAAAGAATATAACTTATTACAACTCTTCTTAGAAAATCCTCAACGGGTCTATAGTCGTAGTGCCATTATTGATCGGCTGTGGTCAATGGATCACTGTCCTACAGAAAGCGCGGTGACAACGTTAATCAAAGAATTACGGCGCAAATTGCGGGCGGCTGGGTTGCCCATTGATCCCATCGACACCTTATATGGTCTAGGATACCGTTTAAAGCCCCAAGACACCGCCCACCCTGCCCCCAATGTATCCAGCCTCAAAACCGATAAATTAGCCCGCTTAGTGACGGTTTTAAAGCAATATCAGGACAGTTTTCAAGAGCAGGTGCAGCTTTTAGACAAAGCCGCAGAAGCTCTGAAGGACAACACCCTAACCAAGGAGTTACATGAACAGGCCAAAATCAACGCCCACAAATTAGCCGGGAGTCTCGGCACCTTTGGCTATCCGATGGGATCTGAGATAGCCCGGAAACTAGAGGAACTTCTCGACCGAGCAACCCCCTATACAGCCCTCGAATCGGTTTATTTTAGTAATCAGGTTGCCCAGTTAAAACATATTCTCTGTTGTCCTCCTCGTCTTGATGACGAAACCGGACAATTGCCCACCCCCTTAGTGTTAGTGATTGATGACGACCTGAACTTAACCAGTCAGTTGATGCGGGAGGCGACCCAGTGGGGGGTGAGAATTGAAACAGTCCAGACTATTGAGGAGGCGCGACTGTGGTTAAAACAACGATTACCCGATGTAATTTTGCTGGATTTAGTCTTTTCGGAAACTGAGCAAAATGGCTTGCAATTTTTAGATGAATTAACCCATCGTCTGCCCCAGATTCCGGTGCTAATGTTTACGGTACGAGGGGGCTTAGGCGATCGCCTCACCGCCTCCCGTTTAGGGGCAAAAGGCTTTCTCCATAAGCCCATTGCCCTCCCCCAAATCGTCCAAACTATCACGCCCCTCCTCCTTCCCCCCACCAGCACCGATGCTAAGGTGATGATTATGGACGATGATCCCCTCACCCTCAAAACCTTACGCAGTTTATTAGAACCTTGGGGACTGGAAATTACCAGCATTAAGCATCCCGAACGATTCTGGGAGATCCTCACCCAAACCGCCCCAGATTTATTGATTCTCAACTTAGAAATGACCGTTGTGCAGAGTCTGGAACTCTGCCGCGTAGTGCGTCAAGATGCAGAATGGGGGGATTTACCCATTATCGGCATTACAGACCGTTCTCAAGCCCAAGCCATTCAAGAAGTTTTCGCGGCCGGAGTGGATGATTTTATTTGCAAACCCGTAGTTGGACCGGAATTAGTGACTCGTGTTCTCATTCGCATTGAACGGATTCAACTGCAACATCAACTCAAAACCTTACAACACCACGAAAAACAAAAATTACAATATCAAGCCCGCATTGATGGGTTAACCCAAGTTGCCAATCGTCGCCATTTTGAGGAATATTTACAACAAATTTGGTTACAACACCACCGAGAAAAGGAATCCTGTAGTTTACTATTGGGGGATCTAGACTACTTCAAACTTTATAACGACACCTACGGTCATTTAGCCGGAGATCGTTGTTTACAAAACGTTGCCCATCTTCTCAATAGCTCCTTAAATCGCCCCGGTGATTTATTAGCCCGTTATGGTGGGGAAGAATTTGCGATTATATTACCTAAAACTAACTTAACAGGAGCGGTTCGTGTCGCTCAACGCATCCGAGACAAACTGAAAAAAGCAGAGATTCCCCATATAAAATCCCCCGTGTGTGATGCCGCAGGAATTCCCTACAAACAGGTGACAATGAGTTTAGGGGTGAGTAGTGGTATTCCCCAGGGCAATCAGTCTTTAGATCAATGGCTGCACATTGTCGATCAGGCATTATATGAAGCTAAAATACAAGGGCGAGATCGGTTTGTGTGTTTGCCTTTTTGATATACTTCTCTATAGTGGTTCCATTTGAGTTTTGTAGTCCACAAGGTAATAGGGAATAGGGAATGGGGAATAGGGAATGGGGAATAGGGAATAGGGAATAGGGAATGGGGAATGGGGAATAGGGAATGGGGAATAGGGAACCGGGAACATTTGGAAACGCTATATCGCTACATTGGAGTAGAAATCTTAAAAAACTCTAAAGAAAAAGCCAGAAGGTGGCAATTTTAGGGAGAAAGGGAACAAGGCTCTTTAGGTTTTCCTCCCATGACACCATTTACTGATTACGCTTCTCCTACTCCCGTTGAAATTCCAGCCCATCATCTCAACATCATGGGGTATGTGGATGAATCCCAAGTCAATGGTCCGGGAATTCGGGCGGTGGTGTGGGTTCAAGGATGTAAACGAGAATGTCCGGGTTGTTTTAATCCGGCTTCTTGGTCTTTTGAAATTAATCAATTAGTGGCTGTTGAAACCTTAGCTGAACAAATTTTAAAAAATCCCAATAATCAAGGGGTGACGTTTTCGGGGGGTGAGCCTTTTTGGCAAGCTTCGGCATTAGGGGAATTAGCCGAAATCTTGAAGGCTGAAGGCTTAAATGTGATGTCTTTTACGGGGTTTACCTTAGAGGAATTACGCCGGGATGATGCCCCGAAAGGTGCGGATGCGTTGTTAGCCCAGTTAGATATTTTAGTGGATGGACCCTATGTTGAGTCGTTGGCCATTCATTCGCCGGATTCTCCGGTTTCCTCGCGCAATCAACGGATTCACATTTTTAATCCTGCTTTTCAAGATCAAATTACTTGGGCGAGTGATCAGATGGAAATCCACATCTTAAAGGATGGCAGTCGTATTATTACGGGATTTCAAGGACAGTTGGGGTTAATGTGATCTGAGTCCTTCTGGACTCAACCGGATGGGTCGGGAAGGACAAGCACGAACGATGTATCTCTTTTTCGGATAAGCTTGAACTGGCATGAATTGCTAGTTAGTGTCGCTTTCAATCTATCTCCCTTGAAGACAGCCTTAATTTGTGGAATTTCTGGACAAGATGGCGCTTATCTGGCGGATCTCCTTCTACACAAGGATTATCAAGTGTGGGGAACTTCGCGAGATGCTCAAATGTGTTCCTTTGGTAACTTGCAACGGTTGGGACTGCGCGATCGCATTAAAGTCGCCTCGATGTCCCTCAATGACTTTCGCAGCGTCTTGCAAGTCATCAACAAAGTACAACCTGATGAAATCTATAATCTAGCCGGACAAACCTCCGTCGGTCTTTCCTTTGAACTTCCTGTCGAGACAATGGAAAGCATCAACGGAGGCACCTTAAACCTCCTAGAGGCCATTCGCTTTACAGGAGCCGAGATCAAATTCTACAATGCTGGGTCTAGTGAATGTTTTGGCAATACGCCTGATCTTCCTGCCGACGAAATGACTCCCTTTCGGCCTCGGAGTCCTTACGCGGTGGCCAAATCGGCCGCCTTTTGGCAGGTGGCCAACTATCGGGAAGCCTATAATATTTTCGCTTGTTCGGGGATTTTGTTTAATCATGACTCCCCCCTCCGTCCCCAACGCTTTGTAACTCAGAAAATCGTCTCAGCGGCCTATGCCATTGCTCAAGGTCAACAGGATAAACTCCACCTCGGCAATACATCCATTCAACGGGATTGGGGATGGGCTCCGGATTTTGTTGAGTCGATGTATTTGATGTTGCAACACCCGGAACCGGATGATTATGTCGTCTGTACCGGAGAAACCCATAGTCTAGAGGATTTTGTCGCCGAAGTTTTTGCCTGTTTAGGTTTAGATTGGCGAGATCATGTCATTACAGACCAAAGTTTATTCCGTCCCACAGATATCGCGGTCAGTCGTGGTAATCCCCACAAGGCTAAGGAAAAGTTAGGCTGGGTTGCTCGTTATAAGATGAAGGAGGTGGCGCAACAGATGGTTCAAGCGGTGATCAATCAGGAGGGTGAGAACTGTTGATCATCCAATCCCGCACAGCTAGGGCTGTGGCCGGGGCTAGGAGAACCCCATTGCGATAATGTCCCGTTGCTAAGATCACGTTGCTATACCCTTGGAGGGGTTCAATGATGGGGGCTGGGCGACCTTCGGGACGGGGGCGCTGGCCGGACCAGGTGCGGATAATTTTGGCGGTGGCGAGGTCGGGACAAAATTCACTGGCCCGTTGTCGCACTTCTTCTAATAAGAGGGGGTTGGGGACTAATCCCCCTTGATTGTTGGGAAATTCCACCGTTGCCCCTAGCCAGTATTCTGAACCGCCGATGGGGACAATATGCACATCTTCCCCGGTGATGACGGGTTGAAAGGAGTCGCTGAGGGGATGATCTAGTTCTAGATGCAGGGCTTGTCCTAGGACGGGGCGGAGATCCACGGGAGTGGCGAGGGCTTGGGTGAGGGCGGTTGAACCTAACCCGGCTGCTAGGACTAAGCGATCACATTCAAGGGATCCTAGGGTGGTTTGAACGTGGTTGCATTGCCGGGTTTCTGAGCCTTCTGGGGCTGTTGTGGAGAAATTTTGCACTTCAACCCCAAAGTGACAGGTCACGCCGCGATTTTGGGCGGCGGTGAGGAGGGCTTGGGTGAGGGCGGTGGGGTCTAGTTGCAGGTCTTGGGGGGAGTAGATGGCGGCGATCGCACGGGAGGTTTGAATTTGGGGGGTGCGATCGCGCAGTTGAGCGACATCCCACAGTTCCAGAGTCCAGCCCTGACTCGCCCGTTGTTCAATGAGCTTTTGCCAACGGGGGAGTTCTGTGGGGTCAAAACAGAGCATCAAAATCCCCTGATTATTGTGGGGGATGGGTTGCCCCAGTTCTGCGGTCAGTTGGGGGAGCAGGGTGGCGTAGCGTTGAATACTGGTAGCCCGCAATTGCCAGGCCCTGCCTTTGTGTTTCTGGCTAATGGCCCCCATGAGTACGCCGAGGGCGGCGTTGGTAGACCCCGATGCAGGAACAGAACGATCGAACAGGGTAATCTCTAGCCCTGCTACTAAACTTAACTCATAAGCGATCGCCGCTCCGACAATCCCCCCCCCGACAATAACCACTCGACTCATGAATCACTCTGGGTGGGAATCAAGTTAATAAAGGCATCAAAATCCCCCACGGCCCCTTTATACTCAGCCAAAGCGAGTTTATAGGCGCGACCTTGGGCGGCTTCGTCGATACGTTCAAAATGGGCGAATAGTTCTTTCGCCGTGTCTTGCGCTTTGGGTTGATCTTTGGTCAACAGGGCGCGGGTGACAGCGCTGGTGCTGGCTCGTAAGTCTCCCAGGGGACCGTGGATAAAGGAATCAACGTCATTCCAGGCTTTTTGTTCAATCAGTTGTCCTAACTCGGGCATCCGTTCTCTAGCGGCTTTGACGGGGGCTAGATAGGTGGAAATTTGAGCTACTTTCTCGGGGGTATAGGTGGGGGGCGCTTTAGCCACACCGCTCCCACAGGCTACGAGGAAGGAGGTCATCAAGACCAAGAGCAAAGCCAGAATAGACCTTAGCTGTTTCATAATGGTTTGTTGCCTTAAATCGATTTGATATCACTAGAATACAGAGTTTCGCGACCTTAAACGAACTGACGGCGCAAAAAAGTTACTAAATCGGGTTCGATTTCTTCTCCCCAGTGTTCTTGGGGGTAGTGTTTGGCTTCGGGCAGTTTCACCCATTCCACATTGGATTGACTCGCGAAGGGTTCGACCATGGCACTGTCGAGCCAAGGATCTAGCATTCCCCAGATAATTTGGGTGGGTTTACGCCAGGTTTTCAATCCGTCGGCTATTTCGGCTGTCGCTTGGGGGAGTTGGAGGTTTTTGATGGTGGCGACGAGGGAACGCCCGGTGGAGGAGGTTTGCAGGAAGGGGCGACGGTAGATGTCTAGGTCGTCGTCGGCAATTTGGAACCCACTGCCTCCTTCTAAGGTGCGGTCAATGAGAAGGGGATCTTGGGTTAACATATCGCCAACTAGGGGGATGCCCCACTGCTGCATTTTCCAGGGGAGTTTAGCACTGGGACTGAGGGGGGTATTAAAGATGATCAGGCGTTCAAGGCGATCGCTATGGCGCAAGGCAAATTGTAGCCCAACGGAGCCTAAAAAGCCCTGGACGGCCAGAGAACAGGTCTGAATTTCTAACGCATCCAGAAGGTCGCTGAGGGCTTGTATATAAGCGTCTGGGGTGTAGGCAAAATCCCGTTTATCGGGTTTGGCAGAAAACCCGTGACCAATCCAATCCGGTGCGATCGCATCCCTTCCCTGTTCTGCTAGGGCTGGCATGAGCCACCGCCAACTATAGCTTTGGGAGGGAATACCGTGGAGAAGAACCACGGGGGCTTTATCGGTTTCTTGTTCTGCTTGGACTTTTCGGTAAAACCAATCTAAGGATCCGACGGAAATCGACTCTTTTGTTATCACAGGCTTGATTTATGATTGCTGAATCAAGAGCATTTTAGGTGCAATCCGTCGCCCTGATCAAATGAACCACCCCAATATATTGGGTCTGCTGAAAAAGCCCAACGCTGGACTCAACAAGGGAATTGATAATTGATAATTGATAATTGTTCCCCCTCTCCCCTGCTCCCCTGCTCCCCCTCTCCCCTGCTCCCCCTCTCCCCTGCTCCCCTGCTCCCCTGCTCCCCCTCTCCCCGAGTTATTCAGCAAGCCCTACCTATTGTTGGAATCGTTTGCGCAACAAGAAAGTGGCGATCGCACCTAAACCCAACAAAGCCGAAGGCTCCGGTACTTTCGTTGTCCCCTCATCGGTGTTTTCCCCGTTGCCATTACCGTTGGTGACATCAGTCCAATCTACCTCTCCACTGTCCCCATTCCCAGAGTCTGAATCATTCCCTCCCCCATTCCCGGAGTCTGAATCATTCCCCCCAAAATTAACATTCCCCGCCGTTGTATCGACCTGTGCAGAAAACAACGTCACCCTAGCATGACTGCTGGGACTATTATCACCCAAAAACAGATAATTCGTCTGGGCGTAAGGATTAAAGGGTAAAGGATTGCTGGACCGTTGGCCATATTGCTGTAATTCCCCCATTAATAATTCAGTCCCATTGACCAATAACCGATAGGTCTGATCGAGAACTTGTAAATCATACTGGGTATTGCCACTGGTGTTATAACTTGCCGTTTGAGCGGCGGTAAAACTCCCAGACTGGCTGAAAATACTATTTTGGGTAAAGCCTAACTCAATCCCCCAACCATTATCTGCGATCGCCAACACACTAAAACCGGCCTCATTGGGGGAAGGATTAAACGCCTCATGAATCGCCAAATTAAACGACAGCGTAAAACCCACCGTTGTATCTAACGTCGGGAAATCACTGTTCACAGGTATCCCAAAAAAAGGACTGTAATTGCTATAACCGGCATAAGTAGCATTGTAACGACTCCCCACCAGCGTATTCCCCACCGCATTTGTCACCAAAGTCGCACCACCTTCACCCGTGGTCACAAAACGAGTTTCATTAGAAAGCAGACTGGTATTATAAAAAGCCCCAAACGCAAGCTCACCTTGTTGACTTGGTAAAGTATTCGCTGTTCCATCATAGAGAACAAAGGTGGCAGCTTCTGCGATTTGTCCTTGCCCTCCTCCCATCAGAATCATGGCCGCAAGGGAAGCCGTCAAAGACATTTTTTGAATACTCATAATACTAAAGCCCCATAGATATTGTGAATTTGTCTAGACTGGCACCCGACGATATTTTGGGGGAGATTTTGGAAGTACACCAAGACCCTATGACTTTTTCGCAAGAGAGAATCATCGTTAGAACAAACTACTTCTCTAGTGAGTCTGCTTGACCCCCTCTGGTTAACTCCCAACGGTCAGACTGTAGACCTGTCACTTAGGATATAGCGAAAAATTCGGAGTCTGTAACAGACAATTGCACCCTCTTGTTTCAGTGATCTTACTGAATATTATATGAAGCTACGGTAAATGATTAGGGCTTTTTTGTAAAGTTTCGATGAATTTCCGTGAAATAGCGGAGTATCACTCAAAAAAAGAGGCAAAATTCCCCTTATCTTGCGGTTGCTTTCATTAGATTTTTAATCATTGCTAAAAAATAGCCTTCCCCATCATGGAGAAGGCTAGGGAAAATATGGAGAAAGGGAGTAAACGAACTCCCCTAGACCTAGACGCAACTTGTTCCT
Organism: Spirulina subsalsa FACHB-351; assembly: GCF_026130165.1. Classification (GTDB taxonomy): domain Bacteria; phylum Cyanobacteriota; class Cyanobacteriia; order Cyanobacteriales; family Spirulinaceae; genus Spirulina_A; species Spirulina_A subsalsa_A. The sequence continues at coordinate 38,230 of NZ_JAIHOM010000019.1, forward strand.
CAAGGGTGAGGCTGATTGTAGAGACTCAACAGGTGCTGATTCAGCCTCAACTGAGAGAAAAAGCTAGGAGAGAAAAAGCTTAGGATTTGCGTTTGGAGGCGACTACTGCACCACCCACTAAGGCTAAACCAATCATGAGAGAAGGTTCAGGAACATCAGCCCGATCTTTTTCGGGAGTGCCTTGGAGGGCGATGGTGTAACGTCCGGTGTGAGAGGAAGAATCACCCACGCCTGCATCAGCCGCTAAAACCCCAGTTTCCACCGCAGAGAAGCCATAAGCGTAGGACACTTTGCCATCAATGGTCACTTTAGCAATTTCGCTGATTTGCAGCAGGGGAACCGCTTGTTTGAGTTGAGTCATCAGAGAATTAACACCCATCGCTACCATCCAGACAGGCATTCCAGTTTGAGCAGACATGATTTGAACTTGTTCATTGATAGCCAGTTGCAACCAAGGAGCATTCCAGATGTTGTGGTGGCCGATTAAGTCCATCTCAATAACGCCCGTTGTACTATCTTTCGCCATATAAGAGATGTTGGGGTCGCCAGCACGTCCGATGACGGTGGCGGCGGTGTCCGCAATCATGGAACCCAGGTTCATCCCCATGAAGCTAGCGCCAGCGATGGCTGGATAGGCGGCGGTAAAATCACTTAACCATTGAGCGCCTAAACCACCACTCCAATCATCGGCGTTAATCCCTTCTACTTTAACGAGGGTAGAGCCTAAATTTCCTGTAAAGCCTGTGGTATTGGTGCTAAGGTTTTCATCAGCAGCGTTTAACTCAATATGGCTGTAGCGATCGGTATCTGTTAAGGCAGTAATGGCATCATCGGCACCATAGACCAGATAATCATCACCAAACAATTGCACGTTGGTTAAGTTTAAAGTAGCAGCCAGAGCGGAGCTAGTTGCGATCGCGCTCATCCCAACTGCCATCGAAGCACTGATTAATAAAGATTTGATTGTCCCTTTCATGGTTATCTCCCTGTCGTCTTGCGGTTTAGCTGTTGTTGACAATTGTTACGTTCTTGAGGAAGTCAGTCAAAATGATGTAGTTGCCCCTCGCCCTGTTCATCCGTTTGTTTATCGGTCTAAGATTGACTCCAGATAGACTAGATCAAACAACTTCCCTCAGATGAACTGCTCCGGTGTTAGGTCATGCCCTCAGTAAACTGTCGTTTAACCTATTCCTATTAAACGGGATTTTTGGCCTTAATAGGTGAAGGTTCTGTAAAGTTTTGCCGGAGTCAGTTAAAGATTATGTGGGTTTTCCTTTACCGGAGAAATAACCCAACACTTTTGTTGAATTCTAGTATGATCAGTAACCGTCCTGGGGTCATCGATCAACCACACCATCCTTGTGTGAGTTTGATCACAGGTTCTTCCGGGCAGTTTCATCCGTAAAATTACGGTCATTTCAAACATGGTGCAAGAACTTCCTCCCATTCAAGATCAAAAATTATTACAACAAGCCTTAACCCATCGTTCTTATATTAATGAACACCCTAACGCAGGACAACATAATGAACGGCTCGAATTTTTGGGGGATGCGATTTTAGGCTTTATTGTGGGTGAATTCTTGTATAACAAGTATCCTCATTTCGATGAAGCTCAACTGACTCGTTTACGTGCCAACTTAGTGAACGAACAACAGTTTGCTCATTTTGCGCGTCTTTTAAAGGCTGGGCAGAAAATGCGCCTAGGACGAGGGGCAGAAAAAGACGGCGGAAGGGATAATCCCGCCCTACTCTGTGATGTTTTTGAAGCTTTGATAGGGGCTTATTTTTGCGAGGCGGGAATTGAAGCGGTGAAACGTTATGTCGAGCCTTTTTTAGCATTAGGACTCGATACAATTACTCAGTCTTCCCCAAAAAACCCAAGCCCTAAATTCATTGATGCCAAGAATCAGTTTCAACAATGGGCGTTAGCGGAACATGGGGAAACTCCCCAGTATGTGCTGCGGGAGGAGTTTGGCCCCGACCACGCGAAGGAGTTTATCATCGAGGTGCGTGTTGGGGGGAAGGTCTACGGAGTGGGGCAAGGTCGCAAAAAACAAGCGGCCGAGAAGCAAGCGGCGGAAAAAGCTTTAAAAAAATTAGGGGGAATTGATAATGGATAATGGATAATGGATAATTGATAATTATTCCCGACTCCCCCTCTCCCCATCTCCCCTGCTCCCCTGCTCCCCTGCTCCCCTGCTCCCCCTCTCCCCTGCTCCCTCTCTCCCAATTCCCCAATCAAAAATTCTCCCTGTTTGCTGTGATTTCCGTGGAGAGGATGTCAGAATGATGGGGACACAGGGTTCAGTCGGAGGTATTATGCCACCTAAGCTTACAAATCACCCCTATCATGCTGTATCCGATCAAGGGGTGATTGAATCATTTAACACGAATTGGGAAAAGGGGCTAACGGCCGAAGAAACAGCAAGGCGCTATGAAGAATATGGCCCCAATGAACTAGAGTTTCAACCCGCTAAACCCGCTTGGTTGAGGTTTCTCTTACAATTTAATCAACCGTTACTTTATATTCTCCTCATTGCCGGGTTGGTTAAAGCCTTGTTGAACTCTTGGACCGATGCCTCGGTGATCTGGGGGGTGACATTAATTAACGCGATTATCGGTTTTGTACAGGAAGCCAAGGCAGAAGGTGCGATCGCCTCCCTCGCCAAAGCCGTCACCACTGAAGCCATCGTCATCCGCGACGGACAAAACTATCCAGTCCCGTCTCAAGAATTAGTCCCCGGCGATATTGTCCTCATCGCCTCGGGGGATAAAGTCCCGACCGACTTACGACTCCTCAGCCTGCGCAGTTTACAAGTCGATGAGTCCGCCCTCACCGGGGAATCTGTCCCCGTGACAAAAACCACAGAAACCTTAGCCGAAGATACCCCCCTCGCAGAACGCCATAATATGGCCTATGCCGGGAGTTTCGTCACCTTTGGACAAGGCAGAGGGGTAGTGGTTGCTACGGCCAATCAAACGGAAGTGGGCAAAATTTCCCAATCCTTACAAAAACAAGTTAGTCTTAGCACCCCCTTAACGCGCAAGTTTGCTAAATTTAGTCACACCCTGCTCTACGTCATTCTCGGTTTAGCGAGTTTTACCTTTGCCGTCGGTTTAGGACAAGGGGAATCCTGGGTGCATATGTTTGACGCGGCCGTTGCCTTAGCCGTCAGTGCCATCCCCGAAGGACTTCCGGCCGTTGTCACCATTACCCTAGCCATTGGGGTCAATCGCATGGCAGCGCGCAATGCTATTATCCGCAAACTGCCAGCCGTGGAAACCTTGGGCAGTGCGACGGTGATTTGTTCCGATAAAACCGGCACCCTGACCGAAAACCAGATGACGGTACAAAGAATTTATGCTGGGGGGGAAAATTATAAAGTCACGGGAGGGGGGTATAGTCCCAAAGGAGATATCTTACTCGCCACTGATGACCCCGCTCATCAAAACATTCGTCTTGATGATCACCCGGTCTTAGATGAATGTCTCAAGGCGGGTTTATTGTGTAATGATTCCCGTTTGGAACAAGAGGGGAATGATTGGTCTGTGATTGGAGATCCCACCGAAGGGGCGCTGATTACGGCGGCCAAAAAGATGGGCTATAGTAAATCAGGTCTAACGGGGTCTATGCCGCGCTTAGATAGTATTCCCTTCGAGTCGGAATACCAATATATGGCTACTCTTCATGATCATTCCCCTCGGGTGATTTATGTGAAAGGGTCGGTGGAAGCCTTACTCCCTCGTTGTTCCCACACCTTGAACGCTCGGGGAAAAACCATCCCCCTTGACCCTCAACCTGTGGAGCAACAGGTGGAAGTGATGGCCGCCCAAGGATTGCGGGTGTTAGCCTTTGCCCGGAAAATTGTCCCCAATCAAACCCACTCGGTGGATCATGGAGATTTAGAATCAGGGCTAGAGTTTCTGGGTTTACAGGGGATGATTGATCCTCCGCGTCCCGAAGCGATCGCCTCGGTTCATGCTTGTCACTCGGCCGGAATTCAGGTCAAGATGATTACCGGGGACCACATCACCACAGCAAAGGCGATCGCTGAACGGATGGGATTAGGGAAATCTAACCCGGTGATTGCCTTTGAAGGGCGAGAGTTGAGCAAAATGGCCGATCACGAACTCACCCAAGCAGTAGAGGATGGGGTGGTTTTTGCCCGGGTAGCCCCTGCCCAAAAATTGCAACTGGTGGAAGCGTTGCAAAGTAAGGGCGAAGTGGTGGCGATGACGGGGGATGGGGTGAATGATGCCCCGGCCTTGAAACAGGCTGATATTGGGATTGCCATGGGCAAAGCAGGGACGGATGTGGCGCGGGAAGCTTCGGCCATGCTGTTAACTGATGATAACTTTGCCTCCATCTCGGCGGCGGTGGAAGAAGGGCGCACGGTGTACCAGAATTTGCAAAAAGCGATCGCCTTCCTCCTCCCGGTGAATGGGGGAGAATCGATGACCATTCTCATTAGTGCAGTTTTGGCGCGAGATTTGCCCATTCTCTCCCTACAGGTTCTCTGGCTGAATATGATTAACTCTGTCACCATGACGGTTCCCTTAGCCTTTGAACCCAAATCATTGGGAGTAATGCAGCAGCCGCCTTTGAATCCCAAGGCCCCCCTACTTTCAGGAAAACTCCTCCAACGAATTGGCTTAATTTCCCTGTTTAACTGGATTCTGATTTTCGGGATTTTCGAGTGGGCGCGAACCACGACAGGGGACATCGCCATTGGGCGCACAATGGCCATTCAAGCCCTCGTGTTGGCGAGGATTGTCTACTTACTCAGTATTAGTCAGTTAGGGGTGGCGATTGTCCGTCGTCTGCGTAAGCTACCGAGTCCTGAGTCTAATTCTTCGGCCATTTTCTTTGGGGTAGGCAGTGCGGTACTCTTACAGGTTATCTTCAGTCAATGGGGTGTCATGAATGATTTATTTGACACGGCTCCCCTTTCCCTGAATCAATGGCTGATTTGTGCATTACCTGCCATTCCCATGATTCCGGTGGCTTTGTTGGCTAATGTCTTGGATCGTCGTCAATAGGTAGGGCTTGCTGAATAACTCGGGGAGAGGGGGAGCAGGGGAGCAGGGGGAGCAGGGGAGTCAGGAGTCGGGTGTAATGTCATTGACTAACTTTAGCCAGAAACCGGGTTGCGTTCATTGTCTAGTTTTCTCGATACACCCTAGCAAAAACCCGGTTTCTAATATCAATTATCAATTATCAATTATCAATTATCAATTCCCTTTGTTCTGCTAAAACTCGAATCTCTCTAACTGCCGGGTTAAATATTCCGGGGGATTCGTCGGGTCAAAACGGTCATATTTTAAGTCTTCAATGCGCATAATCAATGTCGGGGGATTTTGACCTAACTGCTTGCTCAACTGACGCGCTAAAGCCGTCATAAACACCTCATCGGCGATATCCTCGTGGTCAATATTCGGATCTGATAAAAACCCCCAGCGCTTAAATTGAGTTGTCATCCAATAGGAAAAACTTTTCCAAGGATAGGGATCAAAATCAATGCGATTGGGAACATTGCGCCGATTCCCTAAACCATCTTCAAATTGCCCTGTAAATACACTTTCTAAGGCCGTTGGGGAAACATTTAAGTATTCTGCCCCCGCTACGGCTTGGGCGGCTTCACGGCGATTTTCTGACCGTCTGGTGTAGTAGGCACTTTCAATAATGGCTTTATTCACCGCCCGGAAGGTACTGGGATACTCGTCAATCCACGCTTTCGAGGCTGTAAAAGAACAACAAGGATGTCCAGCCCATAATTCCTGACTCAAGAGATGAATAAAACCTATATTTTGATCAACGGCTAATTGATTAAAGGGTTCTGCCACTAACATGGCATCAATCGACCCATTGCGTAACTCTTCCAGTGCCGCCATAGGAGAGGCCACCACAATTTCCACCTCCCGATCCGGATGAACTCCTCCGGCGGCTAAATAGTAGCGCAACAGGAGATTGTGCATGGAGTAAATATAGGGGACAGCAATGCGAAAACCGTTAAAATCAGCCGCTCCCTGAATGCGTTCTCGATGACGGAGGGCGACGACAATGGCGTTGCCGTTGTTGTTTTCAATACTAGCCAAGCGAATCGCTGTCGCTTGAGAACCTAATCCCAAGGACATGGCGAGGGGCATGGGGGATAACATATGGTAAGCATCAAATTCTCCGGCGATCGCAGCATCCCGTAATTCAGGCCAACTGTTCATCTTCACCAACTCCACCGTTAGCCCATGTTTTTCATAAAACCCCAACGGTTGAGCGATTACAATGGGCGTTGCACAAGCAATGGGCAAAAAGGCAATTTTTAAATGGGTCTTTTCTAGGCGACGCTGGGCTAAACTATCCTCGTCCTCCGATAATGTCGCCTCCCCGCAATTGGCTAACGTGACCAACATCGCCCCGATTAACAGGTTTTGGATAAACTTGCGGCGACTGAGAGGATAACGCTGTTGGCTATCTTGCGCCAACTGGGTGGCCTTCTCCCCAAAAGCAGCCCGAAAAGCGGCATCAAAGCCCCCCGCTTGGCGGATTAACTCTTGCACCCAGCGGGTTGTTTCGGGGTCATTCCCGGCGATTTTCTCCACTAACAGGGCTTGGCGCATCTCCTCTTCCATCTGGTCTTGAGCCACCTTAAAGACAGAGGGGGGCTGTAATCCCAGTTTGACCTGTTCTTCTAGCCAGTCCACGGGATTGGTAGGACAATCTATCCAGAAGGGGTGATGGTCCCGCCGGGTCTGGGAAACCGAATCGAGGCTTAAATGGGTTTTGCCACAACGGGGACAGAGGGCAGTGGGGGCTAGGGTCGGGGCGAGATTCGTCATGGTATAGCTAGGATTGAAAGGGCTTCTCGGCGGGGAGCTAAACCAATCTCCCTTAAACTTTGTTGGCTGGGAAGCTCGCGCTGTAATCGTTAGCGAAGCTTGCTCGAAATAGAGTCAGTGTCGGGTAGTTCAGACCAAGGCTTTGAGATTTTCTAAGGCAACGTTGAGGAAAGACACACCACTGCGAACTTGGGTCACACTGGCCGCATTATTTTGGGCGGCTTGGGTGATTTCATTCATAACCTGTAACATTTGCTCCATCGCCGCGACCTGTTGTTTGGCATTCAAAGCTAACATCTGATTGTTATTGACCACACTTTCCACGGCATCCGCTACCCCCCCAAAGGCCTGGGCCATTTCTTGACTAATGACGACTCCTTGCTTAACGGTTTCTGTCCCAGCTTCTGTGGCCTGGGCGGTGCTAGTAATTTCGAGGCGAATTTCCCCGATTAAGTCCCCAATATTCTGAGCGGAGGTTTTACTTTCATCGGCCAAGCGACGGATTTCTGTGGCAACTATGCCGAAACCTCGACCCTGTTCCCCGGCCCGCGCTGCTTCTACGGCGGCGTTGAGGGCGAGCATATTGGTTTGGGCGGCCAGTTCCCCCACTAATTGACTGATGGTTTCAATGCGGGAGGATTTTTCCCGCAGTCGTTCGGTTTGGTCGCGAATTTCCTCGACTTTGTTTTCTAGGATTTGCATTCGCTCTAGGGTTCGCTGGACGGCGAGTTTCCCGTTTTCTGAGAGGTCAAGGGCATGACTGGCATCGACGGCGGAATGGGCGGCCTGTTCTTCGGCTTTACGGAAGGAGGCATTGAGTTCATCAAAGGTAATGCTGGCATGGCTGACGGCTGCTACTTGTTGGGAGGTGTTCCGTTCCTGTTGTTCCATGGTGGCGGCAATTTCTAGGGAGGATTGGGTAATGGCACTGGCTTCTTGGGTGAGGTGGTGACTGACGGCTGAGGCAATGCTGACCCCAGAGACAAAGGCAATGCCTCCGGACAGACAGGCAATGCTAAAGACTAAGAAGGTTAAAAATTGCAGGGCGGCCTGTTGTTGTTGGCGTTCTTGGGCGAGTTGGGCTTGTTCGTAAGCTTCAAAGGTGTTGACTAATTCGCTCAGATTTTGGGTGATGGCTTGGACTTGCCCCTGTTGCCAGATTTGTTGGGATTTGCTGCGGTTGTTGAGTTGAACGTAGGAGATCAGACGGCGATAGAGTTCATTCATGCGATCGCCTACTTCGATAATTTCATTTAAAGTCTGGCGTTGTTGAGGATCGTCGATTAAATCGCGAATAATTTCTGATTGCTCATAAAATCGACTATCCCATTGTTCATAAATCCCTAATTCTGCACTTTTCTCTCCCATTAAGTAACCCCTTGCTGCTTTTTCCATGGCAGAGATACTAAAGGCAAGGTCTTTGACTTGATTAATATGTTCATGTAACTGGGCAACTTGTTGGGTTTGCTTTTCCACTTGTCGCACCCCCTGCACATAAACCACCAAGGCCGTCACACCGGATAACACAATGGGAATAGAATAACCAACTAGAATAGTGTTGCGTAGCTTGAGCTTCTTGAGCAGAAGTGTTAAGGAAGACAGGTTAATAAACATACAGTCAATCCAGAGAACTGTTCGGTTTGAGTTATATCTAGGCAAAGAAGTTCGCTAGTTTTAGCCGTTTGGAGCAGTCAGGAATCTGTCTGGGGTCAAGAAGAGATTTTAGCCAGAGATCGAGTTTTCTCGGGACTATTCGTTCTCATAGATGCACACTAATTTTTGGTGAGAATGAGGGGACATCATGACCTGCTGTCTCTAGGGAAACTCTAAGGGGAAAATCTAAAATTTTCCCGTTTTTACAGATTAATTAAAGCTTATGATGTTCTCCCCACTTGGGAGGTTCGGAGTTGACATCCTGATCCCACTCCATCCCAAGATTGGCGATCTAACACCGAACAATCGCCCAAACCTTTGGCGAAATGTAAAGTTATGTTACGAAAATTAGTGACTTTAGGCTGTAATGGTAACTTTTGTAAAGTTTTTGCCCATTAATAAAACAGATTATTACCATTTGAAAACAGTATGGGGCGCGGGCTTTCATCTCACAGCTTGATCTCACAGCTTGTAAGTCCCATGCCGTTGATTGCTAATTAATGAAACATCCTGCATAACCATGACAGAGCCTTTTGTTCTTAGCCCCCGCTATCGCCTTGATGATGAGTTCCCCTGGTTGATGGGTGTGGATCCCTCTCGGAATTACTGGATTTGGGTCAATGGTGAATCGGATCTCACGGTGATGATTCCGGGTTTGCTGGTGACGGATTTAGAGGCTTGGAAAGGGTTGATTCGGCAGTTTAGGCGGTTACAGCCTCAAGAAAAAATGCAGATTGAGCGGGTTGCCCAATCTGTGACAGTATATTGTGTTAGCACGAATTGTTATGCGATCGCCTCGGAAGTGAATGGGGCTCCGGTGTGGCACTTGTTCGACCGAGAAAGTCTCGAAAGTTTGTTAATGACCAGCCATCCTGACTGGCAATGCGCGCCCAAGGATGTAGAATTAGGACGCAGTTGGTTGGCGCGGGCCTTTGCTCAACCAGCCCAAGTTTAACTAACGGCGTAAACTCAGCAATTCTTCGAGAGAAGCCAAGAGTTTCACCTGCACCTGGAGGATTTCTGAGTTGGGGTTGAGCAGGAATTGCCAAGCTACATTGACGCTAAATACAGGGGTATGTACCCGACCTTTCACTTGCACTAAGGTCATGTCATTGTCTCGTGTGAGGGTTTCCCCTTGTTGGGGTTCGCAGCGTAATCCTTGGGCTTCCTGTTCTAAGTAATGTTGGATGGCGCTTGGGCCGGCGATCGCTTCTTCAAAGGGTGGATATAACTCCCCTTGTTGGGCAAAGAGTTGAGCCGTTGCCGCAAAATCGCCAGCATTTAAAGCCGTGAAATACTGACCAATCACAGCTTGATTAACACCTTGAATGGTCAGAGTATCAGAAGAATGAAGGGAAAAAACCATTTATTTTAAGTGTTTAAAGTTTTGACTACGAACGACATTGCAAGGGGGCGCAGTTTGCGCCCCCTTTATTCTTGAAACCTAGGCGAGAGGGTCAACTCCCATATCCACCACGGCATTCCTCAACACGGTGATTTGTTGACCAAACTCTAGACGTTGCAGCACATCAAAGGCCTTTAACACCCCATCGCTCATGGTGTAGCCACTGGGAACGGGAATCACAGTTCCCTCTTCCATCATTTCCGCGAGAGTGTACCAGAAGGCCAGCTTCGTGTTAACACTCAAAATCCCATAGGCCCGAGAGATGGGAGTATTGACTTGATTCACCAAGTCCCGCATGGCTTGTAACTGTTCATCCCGGGACATTTGACGGAATTGGTTTAGGAGGCCTTCTGCAAACTGGAGACGAGCCGCACCGGGTGCCGCCGGGGTGATAGAACGACCTAACTCGGTATAAGCCAGCCAGAGTAAAGCCAGTTGATCATCAACGCTGAGGCGTTTCAGTTGAGCCGTGGTTGCGGAGACTGGATTAGCCAACTGCTCTGCATTAATGGTGTTGATGGGAGAAGTTGTCATGTAAGTCATAAAGTCTCTCTCAAATTTTCGTCTTTGTGTGAATGAAGGTCGCTTTTGGCTTCCTTGTTTCCTATTATGCAAAGTTTTGTAAAGTTATGCAAATAAAAGTCACTAAAATTTGCCTAAATCCACCTTAGTGTGTATATTGGTTTGTTTGTGATCACTATCACAGGCAAAATCCGTGACCCTCGATAATATTCACCTCAAAGCCGAGACAGTCAAAGCCCAAGCGATCGCCCTCGGATTCCACAAAGTCGGTATTGCTTACCCTGTGCTAGAGGAGAACGCCACAGATCCCCTCAAAACATGGTTAGCATTAGGTTATCAAGCTGAGATGGCTTGGATGGCCAACCCCAAACGCTTTGATGTCCGCGCTCTCCTGCCCACTGTTCGTTCTGTGATTTGTGTCGCCCTCAATTACTACACCCCCCATGCCCACTCGACAGATCCCGAAGTCGGGAAAATCTCCCGCTACGGTTGGGGGCGGGATTACCATAAAGTGTTACACAAGAGGTTAAAAGCCCTGACTCAATGGTTAGAAGCCCAAGGAGAGGGCATAGAAGCGCGATTTTATGCCGATACCGGCCCCATTCAAGATAAAGTTTGGGCGCAACAGGCCGGACTGGGGTGGATTGCTAAAAATAGTAATGTGATTACGCGGGAATTTGGCAGTTGGGTTTTTTTGGGGGAAGTGTTAACCAACCTAGAACTCGAACCGGATCAACCCCATAGCCAACATTGCGGCACCTGTACCCGTTGTATAGAAGCTTGTCCAACCCAAGCGATTAAACAGCCTTTTGTGGTGGATGCTAACGCCTGTATTGCCTACCATACCATTGAGAACCGCGCCGAAACCTTACCCGAGGAGATATCCGCTCGTCTCTCGGGTTGGGTGGCTGGGTGCGACATTTGCCAAGATGTTTGTCCTTGGAATGAACGCTTTGCCCAAGAAACGGATCTTGGGGAATTTCAACCCTATCCCCACAACCTAGCCCCTAAACTGGCGGATCTCGCTACCCTATCTGAGGCAGAATGGGATCAACGGTTTCGTGCTTCTGCGTTACGACGAATTAAACCCGCCATGTGGAGACGCAATGCTCGTGCTAATTATAGGAATCATCCGCCCAACAACCACCCGCCCCCATCCGGAACATCATGACCCTACGTTTTATTGTGTTTGATTTTGATGGAACTATTGCCGATACTCGCCCCACCTTTATTCAGATTCTTAACGGTTTAGCGGGGGAATTTGGCTATGAACCGGTGAATGAGGATGAGGCGCGACAACTGAGACACCTCAGTTCTGAGGAAATTGTCCGTCAATCTAAGCTTTCCCCCTTTAAAATTCCCTTTCTCTTGCGCAGAGCAAAACGAGAGTTAAATAAGGAGATTAGTCAGATTGCTCCGATCTGGGGTATGGATAAAGCACTTGAGCAGTTAAAACAGGAGGGTTATGAGTTGGGTATTGTTACGTCTAATTCTCAGGAGAATGTGATCAAGTTTTTAGCGGCTCATCAGTTGGAGGATTTGTTTTGTTTTATCTCGTCTGGGACAACGATTTTCGGGAAACACAAATTAATTCAGCAGTTTTTGCGCTGTAATGAGTTAGTTCCCTCGGCGATGCTTTATGTGGGGGATGAAACGCGAGATATTGAAGCCGCCCGTCGGTGCCAAGTGCCTGTGATTGCGGTGACTTGGGGGTTTAATTCAACGGATATCCTCACCCAGTATAGACCCGATGGTTTGGCCCATCATCCTCAAGAGTTATTGCAGGTTATACAAAAGGCTGCGATCGCCAAAAACTTGACCCCAACCTAAAGTCAGCAGGGGTCGCCCGTTATACCCGAAGGGTTAGCGGGGGAGAACTTCACATTGACCTTTTCTTGGATTCCTTACCCCTATGTCGGTTGCACTTTTTCGCATAAAATCTCATTCACAGGCTCAGATCGCTCAGTTTAGTGGGTCTCATGGCATCCGCGATCAAGAACTGCTTGAATCTGCCCTAGCCCAACCTCAAGCAACCTTTGGTGGTCAATATCTAGGGCTTGCTGAATAACTCTACTCGTGGGGCTAGGGAACAGGGAACAGGGGGAGTCGAAAAAAGGCAAGCCTTTTTGATTATTTATCCCTAAAACCTTGCAGTTTCTCGCTCTTAAAATGGTCCAAAGCCCTAATGAATCACCCTTTTCTGGATGGCAATAAACGAACCGCTCTGGCTACGGCGATCGCATTTCTGGAGGTTAATCATTATCAGCTACAACTCTCTCAAGATAAGGCCTATGACCTAATGATTCAAGAAAAGTTTTAAAATCGGCGGTTAGCTAACGGGGGTCGCCAATCAACACCAAGGGCGACCAGAAAAACGGATGACGGTGAGACTGACTTAACTTCGCCTGACGCAACGCCTCCACCTTGGTTAACCCCTCCTGCATCACCAGACGATAAAATTCCGTTGTCACTGCCTCTGTCGCCTGGTCATCCACATTCCACAACGTCGCTATCAACGCCCGGGCCCCGGCACGTTCCCAAATATAAGCCATCCCCATAATCGCATCTCCATCGATATTGGTCTGTAACGCGGTCTGACAGGCGGTTAAGGCCACCAATTGCGTATCCTGTAACCCCAGTAAGGCCGCATCCGCTAGGGGATATTCTCCATCGGCAAATAACAGGGTGTTGGGTTTCATATCGGGTTTATAATCGGGACAATTCTCCTGCAAACAACAACCCAATTGCTGAAAACAGCCGTGGGTGGCGAGATGTAGGTAGCGATGACGGGCGGATTGACGTTTGAACACCTCCAAGGTGGCCTGTTGGTGGCGGTAAATCTCACTCTCTGGGGCGAGGCGGAGGAGGGCATCGACTTCCGCTTCGGCTCCCGGTAGATTAAATTTTTCCGGTCGGGGATTGGCAAAACCTAGCACTCGGTAGTCCCCAGAGAAGTGGGGGGAAAGGGTGGCGGTGACTAGGGCGACGGTGAGCAAAGTTCCCCCCAGTTTCCAATGGTGTTTGACTGTCGCCCCAATGCCCAGGACTCCCAGGAGGAGGGGAATCGTCCATAGGGGAAAGGTGAGAAACCGGGAGGGGGAAGGATTGGCGAGGAGGGAACGACTGGAGAGACGAGTGAGGTAATGGATGGGGTACTGTTGCAGGAGGAAACGGTCGGTTTGTGAGTCCCGGAGGGTTTCAAAGGGGAATTGTCGCAGGGACCCGGTGGCGATGATGGCGAGTTGTTGGGGGTTGAGTGCCTCAATGTCTTGGGCAACGGGGCGGATGAGGTGGTCGTAGAGGGAGGCAGAAACCCGACGATAGCCAGAATTGCGGCTTTGGAGCATCTGGCGATAGTCTGTCACCCAGTTGTTAAATTCATCGGCATCGATGGGGACTTTCTGGACGCTGAGGCTGTCACGGCTGAGGAGGAAGAGGGCGATCGTGCTGGGAACGTTTTGGATGTTGGTGAGGAGGACGGGTTGCAAGACGACGGTTCCGGGGGGGAGACTGGCTTGCAGTTGGCTGAGGTCTTCGGGTTGAATTTCAAAGAGTTCGGCGACTTCGGGGTAATTGGCGGCGAGGGTTTCCGCTTGCTGGAAGACTTGGGCTTCTAAGTCGCGCAGTTGGTCCACGAGGGCGGGGCTGAAGTTGTCTTGCAGTTGTTGGCGGAGGGCTTGCAGTTGTTGGGATTGGTCGTTCCAGTCATCGAGGGCGGCTTGGGCTTCCGGGTTGGCGACTCTCACACCGATGAGACGGTTATAGTCGGCGAGTTCGTAGGTGGTGAAGCGGTTGGCCCATTCAAAGGCGCGTTGGGGCTGGTTTTGGTCGATGAGCAGGTCAACGATGGCGACGGCTGGGCCGCGATTGGTTTGGAGGAAAGTTTCGCGGAATTCTTTTTGCAGTTCACCTCGGAGTTCAAGGAGGATGTTGAGGGAGTCTTCCAGATAGGTGATGGCTTTGTCGGGTTGGTTGGTGTCTCGGTAGACGGAGGCTATGTTGCTGAGGGTGTTGGCTTCTTCAGGGCGATCGCCCACTTTTCGGAAAATTGACAAAGCCTGATTGTAGTAGTTCAGGGCTTGAGTCCGGTTGCCCAAGACATTGTACACCAAGCCAATGTTATAGAGAGTTGCGGCTTCCCCAGGGCGATCTCCCACTTCTCGGCTAATCAGTAAGGCCTGATTGTAGTAGTGCAGGGCTTGAGTTCGGTTGCCCAAGGCATTGTACACCAAGCCAATGTTATTGAGGGTGGTGGCTTCCCCTGAGCGATCGCCAACTTCTCGCAGAATGGGTAAAGCCTGATTGTAGTAATTCAGGGCTTCAGTCCGGTTGCCCAAGTCCTTGTACACAGAACCAATGTTCCCTAGAGTCCTGGCTTCCCCTGAGCGATCGCCCACTTCTCGCCTCATTGGCAAGACTTGATTGTAGTAGTTCAGGGCTTCAGTCCGGTTGCCCAAGTCCTTGTACACTGCACCAAGGTTATTGAGGATAGTGGCTTGCCCTGAGCGATCGCCCACTTCTCGCAGAATGGGTAAAGCCTGATTGTAGTAGTTCAGGGCTTGAGTCCAATTGCCCAAAGCACGGTAAACTTCACCAATGTTATTGAGAGTCCTGGCTTGCCCTGAGCGATCGCCCACTTCTCGCAGAATGGGTAAAGCCTGATTGTAGGAATTCAGGGCTTCCGTCCGGTTGCCCAAGGCATGGTACACTGCACCAGTACCATTGAGAGTCTTGGCTTCCCCTGAGCGATTGCCCACTTCTTGCTGAATGGGCAAGGCTTGATTGTAGTAATTCAGGGCTTCTGTTGGGTTGCTCAAGGCATTGTAAACTTCACCAATGTTAGTTAGGATGGCAGCTTCCCCTGGGCGATCGTCCACATTTCGGAAAATTGACAAAGCCTGATGATAGTAGTCCAGGGCTTGAGTTCGGTTTCCCAAAGCATTGTACAGGCTACCAATGTTAGTAAGGGTGGCGGCTTCTCCAGAGCGATCGCCCACATCTCGGAAAATTGACAAAGCCTGATTGTAGTAGTCCAGGGCTTCCATTCGCTTGCCCAAAGCATTGTACACTCCACCAATATTATTGAGAGTGGTGGCTTCCCCTGAGCGATTGCCCACCTTTCGCTGAATGGGCAAGGCTTGATTGTAATAGTTCAATGCTTCCGTCTGCTTGCCCAAGGCATTGTACACTCCACCAATATTATTGAGAGTGGTGGCTTCCCCTGAGCGATCGCCCACTTCTCGCCTCATTGGCAAAGCCTGATTGTAGTAGTTCAGGGCTTGAGTCCGGTTTCCCAAAGCATAGTACACTAAGCCCATGTTATGCAGAGTTGTGGCTTCTCCTGGGCGATTACCCACTTCTCGGTGAATTGGCAAGGCTTGGTGGTAATAGTTCAAAGCTTTAGTCCGATTGCCCAAGCCATAGTACACCAAGCCAATGTTGTTGAGAGTGGTGGCTTCCATAGGGCGATCGCCCACTTCTCGCAGAATTGGCAAAGCCTGATTATGATAGTCCAGGGCTTGACGGCGGTTGCCCAAGGCATTGTACACGCTACCAATGTTAGTAAGAGTGGTGGCTTCTCCATGGCGATCGCTCACTTCTCGGTGAATCGGCAAAGCTTGATTGTAGTGGTCCAGAGCTTTAGTCCGGTGACATTCTCCCCTGCACCAAAACCGTCTGTGCCTCCACCCAAGGCGACAGAGAACCCATCCCCAACAGCAGCGAAACCGTCAACAGCGAACTTACCCAGCGTCTAGTCATGGCTCAACTCTCCCTGTAACTGCCTCTCCTCTATTATTGCCCGAAGGCGCAGAAATTGAGTCGCCCCAACAGCCTCTGTCAGGACTTACATATAAACCCTAAATGTAGGGGCGATTCGCGAATCGCTTCTATAGATTGATGGTTGGCCCTTCCCAAATGCGTAAGTCCTGACAGAGCCATGATTTGAGTCTCATCGCCCCTGCCGTTTCTCCACTACTATAATCAAGGTAATCACGCTCTTGCTGATGCCATGAACCTATCCCTCACTCCAGAAATAGAACAACGGATTGCGGAGCAACTCAACCCAGGAGACATGACCAATCCACCTATGAGGTCATCTTAGCCGCCCTAGAACTCCTGGACCAACGCCAGCAATACCTGACTGAACTGCGTCAGGAAATTGCGATGAGTGCCACTCCAATTGAACAGGGACAAGTTATAGATGGAGAAGTGGTCTGCGATCGCATCCTCAACCGTTTACATCATTTTTCCTCGACCCGATAGCATCGATATTGCTCGGACTATCAATGGGTATTCGGATTCATAATCACTGAAAAAACCAGAAAAAATCATGAAAAACACAACCCAATTTCAAGAAATTGCTGCCGAAGTGCAACTGTTTAATGATATCGAACAAAAGGAAAAATTTGTTTTTGTCGTGGGTGCTTTAGTTTCTCGATTAATTAGCCTTCAGAAAGGAGCAGAAATCATGGAGATGGAACAGGAAATGCTTTTGAAGATTTTGCAAATGATGAGTATTGATTTCTCTTATCTTACTCCTGAAGATATTAAGATTGAGAAAACTTGGTAAAATCGATGAAAATTGTTTTCAATTGTTCTCCGTTAATTTTTTTGGCTAGATTAGACTTCCTAGAAAATTTCATCAATAACGAACATCAATTTTATATCCCCCTAAGTGTTCAATTAGAAATCAATGCCAAACCCGATTCAGCATCAAAATACGTTAATCGACTGATTTTAAATCAGAAATTAGTAGTTCAAGAAATTAAATTGTTATCTTTGGCGAATCGTTTAAATGATAGGCTAGGTCGAGGAGAATCGGAAGCAATTTCTTTGGCAATAGAGTTGCAAGCGGATTATATAATTTTAGATGATTTTGCGGCTAGAAAGGAAGCCCAAAGATTGGGCTTAAATGTCAAAGGAACCTTGGCAGTGGTTCGTAAATTACACTTAGAAGGTCAGATTTATATTTCAGATTTTGATGTCTTGTACCAAAAAATAACAGAAATGAATTTTCGAGTCAAGCGAGAAGTTTTTGATGAGATTTTTGATGATTAAATTAGGAATTAAACGAGTCAATTAGTCGGTTGATTTATCCGATATACCATACAAAAAATCCTGAAATGTTAGCTACAGTCTTCTGGTGAATTTTGGGTTTCGCGATCGCTAGACCCAATATACAAATAGCACTTATCTAGAACTTAGTAAGTTGGAGCGAATCGTGGTTTTCCTACGCAAAAAAACGTTTCTGGTTTTCTGAAACCCCCATTTATGATGATGCTAGAATCCGCGCTTGAGCAATTTCTCTGTCTCCAATTTCCCGCACTTGAGAACTCAAGAGAGAAACAATGGCAACGGTTTCTCCGGCGATCATCATAAATTCTACTTCATAGCCCAAACCTTCTTGATGGACTAAGACAACGGTGCCCATATCGCCGGATTTTAAATCATATTCCGGTAAATCTACGGTTAAAACAACTCTATCTAATTCACTAATCATGGTTTACTAAATTTTAGGGGAGTGGATAGGCACTGACCAGTCTAGGGATATTATCTCCAGTAGAAATAAACCAAACAGTTAGATGTTTCATCAAAAAACTCCTTGTATATCCGTTACCGATCATGTTTTCTTGAAAGCCCCGATACTTTAGGACGGGGATGAAAAGAAAAACAGTATGTAACCCGCGAAGCGTCAACACTTAATGAGCCTTTCCAGTTTTATTAAGTGTGTTATAATGGGAGCATGATAACGATGACCTACGATTTCAAACTCAAGCCTAAAAAGTCTCAAGTCCAAAGGATTGAGATGCACCTTGAAACGTGCCGACAAGTTTATAAC
>NZ_JAIHOM010000258.1 GCF_026130165.1 Spirulina subsalsa FACHB-351
ATCGCGGTCGGACAGCCCGTGATTCAAAATGCTTTCGGAGACGTTCTGTCGGGGTCAATTTCTGATTGGCTAGACAAGAGTCTATGAGGAAAGAATCCACTCGCCTTTAGGCAGTGGAGTGTCAATCGTTAAAATTAGAGTCGTAGTTTCATGCAGAAACTCAAATCGTGAGGTTTGGGAATCACCGTGGCTTTAGTCCGGTGAGGAGGTCAATCCGCCAACCTCGGCAGAATCTCCCCTAACAGTTCTAACAGAGAACAGCGCCGTCTCATGCCCCAACCTTTCTCCCACCACCCCCACACTTCACCGGGGGACTGCCACAAGTTTAAATGCTCCACAGCCGGATCCGCATAAAAGGATTCCTCCCCCCGCCCCAGGAGTCCTGAACTCCAATGGGTAAAATGATCATGACTCACCCGATAAAAGGGGAAACGCCCTAAGCGCGGCACACCCCAACCATCCCACGCCATCACTCCCCGAACCTTACCGCCCCACTGTTCCCACTGTTGCGCGGCCATCATTCCTCCCACCGCCCCCGCACTGAAGGCAATCATCCCCAGTGGGGGACTCCCGGAGGGGGGACTCGGTAGCACTTGGCGCATAAATTGAAGGGTATGCCATCCAGAATAGGGAGGATAGTCGGTCGGGACTACCCAAATCTCTCCTATGTCTCTGGGTAAGGTGGCTAAAAACTGGGCGGTGAGGTTGGGAGAATGGACTCCGGGACAAATGATGAGGGTCATGGGGAATAGGGGAGAGGGGGAGCGGGGGAGCAGGG
>NZ_JAIHOM010000202.1 GCF_026130165.1 Spirulina subsalsa FACHB-351
CTATTTTATCCTCTGGTTTAGCATCCATCCAAAGTCTTAAAGCTTTGTTTCTGATGAATTGAACTGTGCGAAAGGGGGTTTGGGGGGCTTCCCCCCAAATAACAATGGCATCATCAATGGCAGTAGATTGACTTGGTTTTAATACTGCTTTCATTTCTAGGACAATCATTGTTTATCGACCTCAAACAACTAGATGAATACTAACATATACAGCACAAATTGTCATGAGCTAGTGATTCCTGAGCTTTAATCAAAGAGTCGTGCTTCGCTGTTTCTATACTGGTCGGGTTTCATCCCTTCGGTAAAACCGAGGGTCTTCACCCGACATTGCAGATAAGAAAAAAGGAACAAGGGAACTACCCTGATGAAGGATGAAGGGCTAACGTTCCATCAGTTGAGCAATTTCAGGATTGTAGATGCGGAGGTAATTCCAATAATTGCTAAACACGGATTCGACATAGCCTTTGGTTTCGGGGAAGGGAATTTGTTCGACAAAGACATCTGGATCATCAAAGCCAAACCGTTGCACCCATTGATTGACGTTGCCGGGGCCAGCGTTGTAACTGGCGATCGCCAATAGGGAGTTATTGTTATACCTCTGATGAGTATAGTCCAAGTACCAAGTCCCTAATTTAATATTATCGGCCGGATTGATTAATGAATAATTCTCAAAGGAGATTTGTTCGGCTATCCAGCGCCCGGTGTCTGGCATCACCTGCATTAAACCAAGGGCTCCGGCTGAGGAGCGGATTTCTTTCTCAAAGCGGGATTCTTGACGAATCAGGGAAAAAACCAAGAAAGGGTTTAGATTCCGCGCCTCTGACCATTCTAGAATTAACTCGGAGTAGGGTAAGGGAAAGAGGGTTTTCCAATACATAGACTCTTGACGCAAGGCTTGCCACTCTTCCCGCTCTTCAGGAGTATCCCGTTGGGTTAAGTTCCAAATGGCGTTAATCCCATCAAGATATTTTCCTTGGGTTTGTAGGATTAACCCTTGGGTAAACTGTTCATCAACGGTTTTATCTCGTCGGTTGCCCATTTCGGCTTGCCAGAGTTTCCAAGCGTCGTTATATTGACCCAGTTGGTACAGTTCCCTAAAAGCTTCAGAACCGGCCGGAGGATGGGGATAAAACGTGGGGGTGACGATTTCAGGACTTTTGGGGCGCACGGTGGTAAAGTCGCCGACATCCCAACCTAGGAGGACGGCGGAACGCCAAGCATAATAGGACTCGGGATGCTGTTCTAGCACATACTGATAGGCTGACTCGGCATCTTCAGTCCGATTGACTCGACTCGCCCATTTCCCCACCCAAAAGGCGGCACGAGGGGCGAGGGAACTGTTAGGGGTGTTGATGGCAATGGGACGGGCCCAGCGCCAAGCTTCAATATAATTACCTTGACTAGAGAAAGCTTTAGCTCTTTCCCACCGATAGCGGGAAGCGGCTTCTGATTGGGGATATTGATTCAAGACGGACTGGCGAGCTTGAGCGGCGGAGGTGCGAGCGCCCTGTTGTTCGAGAATATTGGCTTTGTTGATTAAAGCCTCGGCCGCCTGATCAGGATAGTTGGCAATGGCTTGATCTAAAAAGGCGATGGCTTCTTGGGGGGGGGAACTGGCGGCTAAACGGAGCAAGGCCTGTCCGGCTTCTCTACTGTCGGGAAATTCACTCACTAACTGCTGATAGTCGATTCTCGCGGCGATCGCATTTCCGGCAATTTCTCGACCCCGAGCCGTGCGAAAGAGGGTTTCTGGGGTGCGGGTAGCGCGGGAGTAGGCGCTGGCGGCTTTGCCATATTCCCACTGTTGCCAGTAGCCAAAGCCGATCACTTCCCAATCTTCGGGGGTAAGTTGATCACTGAAGCGTTGCACGAGGTAATCCCGAATTTCGCTCATCCGTTCACTGTCGGGGGTGTTGTGGGCGAGGAAGAGTAATAATTCGGGTTGGTCACGATTGCCTTCGAGCTTTTCCCGCACCAGTTGGTGAGTTAGAGGATGTTGGGGATGTTCTGCGATCGCCCGTTCCCAATAGTCCTCATCATACCGCCCCAAAACATACAACGCTTCCCCCACCGCCAGCGACTCAGGATAAGTCTCCAGCAGCTTTTGTAACGTCTCCTTAGAACGGTTTAAATCATTGGTTAACTCATAGGCTCTCGCCCGTTTCAACAGCACCCAAGGCCCCAGCAGAGAATAATCCAAATCCAATCCGTCGAGGGTGCGGATTGCTCTTCCCCCTTCCCCCTGTTCAATCCAGTCACTAGCCAGCATAAAACGGGCGCGACTCCGTTCATAGGAAGGCGCGCCATTGGCTAATTCTTCGAGGCGAGGGAGGCGCTCCTCCATCGGGAGAAGTGCCAAAGGTAGCACCTCCGACTGTTCATCATTGGGTTTGCGGGATAAATTCGCCGAGCCTCCTGTGGTGTTCATCACCCAGCGTTCCAACTGAGTCAGCCAGCCTTGCTGTTGACCCACAAACACTGTAGCGCCCACAAGTCCCACAATTAAGACCCCGGAACTAACGGTTAAGACTGTTTGAATGGTGCGTCCCTTTAGCATTCCTTCTTATGTGCAGTGGCCAATAGCCATAATAACCGTTTTCGGTCTAGGTCGTGGAGAGTCAGGTTCGTAGTTCCGCTTTAGCGCCCCATTGGGAGCAGGGGAGTGGGGAATTGATAATTGATAATTGATAATTGATAATTGTTTCCGATTCCCGACTCCACTTCGACTAAGCTCAGTGACTACCGACTCCCGACTCCCGTTCGCGCAGCGTTCCGAAGGAATGCTCTTGACTTCTAACTTTGGGTCTTAACTTGTCAAGATTGGGTAATTACTCCCGACTCCCGACTCCCGATTCCCCCCTTTCCGTTTCCTCCAAAGCCCGACGGGGCGACTGACGACGGCGACGATACCACGTCGCCCCCCCCACTAATAACCCCGTTAAACTCGAAGCCACTAGAATGGGCAACATATCCCCTTGCTTTAACGCTTGTAATCCCGCCCCCATCATGACAAACGGCAGGATTCCCGGTACAGTCCCTAATGCCGTCCCGATGCAATAATCCCGTACCCGAATGGAAGTCAATCCGGCGGCAAAGTTAACAATGCCGTAGGGAATGAGGGGTAAAAGACGAATAGCAAACATATAAAACAAACCCCCTTGCTGCAATTCTGCGTCTAATACTTCCCACTTGCCTTTAAATTTTTGCGCTACCCAGTCCCGGCCAATGGTGCGGGTAAACAAAAAGGCGACTAAAGCAGCAATAATCGCGGCGACAGTTGTCCAAATCGTTCCCCAAACTGTGCCGAAAATAGCCCCACCTGTTAGGTTAAGGGGAGTAGAGGGTAATAATAAAATAGTGCCGAGGGTATATAAAATAATGTAAATAATGGGGGCTAAAATTCCGGCCTGTTCCAGCCATTGTTCTAAGGTGTCTTGGTCAATTCCGCCAATTAAATAGACTCCAAACGCTGTAATGACAACACAAAAAATAAAGATTAAAATGGCACTTTTTTTAAGGTTCATGCTAGCTGTTGTTCATCGGTGACAGGGTTTACATTGGAGGAGAGAGGAAAATCATGGCTTTGAATAGTAGGGTTGCCTTGAGGGTCTAAACCATAGAGATCCCGGACTAAATACAGGGGTCTGCCTTTGACTTCTTCATAAATACGTCCTAAATATTCGCCAATTACACCTAAACTAATTAACTGAATTCCGCCTAAAAAGAGAACGGAAACAATAGTAGACGCATAACCGGGAACATCAATCCCTAGGATCAAGGTGCGAATAATCAGGAATACAGCATAAAAGAAGGCAAAAACAGAAACGCCTAAGCCCATGTAACTCCACACTTTTAAGGGAATGGAACTAAAGGAAATAATACCATCTAGGGCGAAGTTCCACAGTTTCCAGTAATTCCAAGTGGTTTTTCCTTGAAATCGGGGTTCTCGGTCAAAGTATACGGCTGTTTGTCGATAACCTACCCAAGTAAATAATCCTTTCATAAAACGGGTGCGTTCGGGTAGGGTTTTGATGGCTTCGACGACTCGACGATCTAACAGGCGAAAGTCCCCGGTATTGGGGGGGATGGCGATGTTGCTCATTTTACCAATGGTGCGGTAAAACAGGGCGGCGGTGAGTTTTTTGAGTTTGGTTTCCCCTTGGCGCGATCGCCTTGTGGCATAAACTACATCATAACCCGCCCGCCACTGGGCGACTAATTCGCCAATCAATTCGGGGGGATCTTGTAAATCGGAGTCAATGGGAATCACAGCTTGACCAATGGTATGATCTAGTCCAGCCGTCAGAGCGATTTCTTTCCCAAAGTTGCGGGAAAGGTTGATAATTTTAATCCGAGGATTGCGCTGGTGATGGGCGATTAATCCTTGTAAACTGTTGTCCCGACTGCCATCATTAACGCAAATAATTTCATAGGACAGGTTTAAGTTGCCTAAAACCGTTTCTAAGCGGTTAAATAGGGCATCTAGATTAGACTCCTCGTTGTAAATCGGCACCACAATGGAGAGGATAACAGGATCTAATGAAGTGTTCATAATCGTTAGTACGTCACGCTTAGAGAATATATAGCGTTTCCATTTGAGTTTTGTAATCCACAAGGGAAAACAAAGGGAACAGGGAACAGTATACAAGGGTTACAAGGAGCTTGAAGTATTATGAGAAACTTCTCTGAGAGTTGATCAATGATTGGGAAACGCTATATAGCTAGTCCTAATGAGACGTGAACTCTGGGCTATTGTCCTATGTTGATTCCAGGCGAGCCTTTTTTGCACGACTCAGATAGGTTCGCTATATAAGAATTGACAATACTTCACGGATAACTTTTAAAGGATGGTGCGTCCGAATTACAGTAAGTTATATTTAACCCCTGTTATTCCCTCTGATCTACTCTACAACTGACTACGGTTTACCGAGGAACTGGGTCTAAAGCCCCGTCCTTCTAGGACGGCTTTTTCTTGATCTTAAGGCTTCTGATGAGTTCTCTCAAAACATCTGATTTGGAACGACCTGTTGATTCGCAATAGGCTTCTAGT
>NZ_JAIHOM010000203.1:0-3493 GCF_026130165.1 Spirulina subsalsa FACHB-351
AAAAAAACATCTAGAGAGCCAAAATGGAGAGTTTGATCCTGGCTCAGGATGAACGCTGGCGGTATGCTTAACACATGCAAGTCGAACGGACTCTTCGGAGTTAGTGGCGGACGGGTGAGTAAAGCGTGAGAATCTGCCTCTAGGTCGGGGACAACAGTTGGAAACGACTGCTAATCCCGGATGAGCCTGCGGGTAAAAGATTAATTGCCTAGAGAGGAGCTCGCGTCTGATTAGCTAGTTGGTGAGGTAAAGGCTCACCAAGGCGACGATCAGTAGCTGTTCTGAGAGGAAGAACAGCCACACTGGGACTGAGACACGGCCCAGACTCCTACGGGAGGCAGCAGTGGGGAATTTTCCGCAATGGGCGAAAGCCTGACGGAGCAATACCGCGTGAGGGAAGAAGGCCTTTGGGTCGTAAACCTCTTTTCTCAGGGAAGAAGTTCTGACGGTACCTGAGGAAAAAGCCTCGGCTAACTCCGTGCCAGCAGCCGCGGTAATACGGAGGAGGCAAGCGTTATCCGGAATTATTGGGCGTAAAGCGTCCGTAGGTGGCCTTTCAAGTCTGCGGTTAAAAACCAGAGCTCAACTCTGGGGGGGCCGTGGAAACTGAGAAGCTAGAGTACAGTAGGGGTAGAGGGAATTCCCAGTGTAGCGGTGAAATGCGTAGAGATTGGGAAGAACACCGGTGGCGAAAGCGCTCTACTGGGCTTGTACTGACACTGAGGGACGAAAGCTAGGGGAGCAAAAGGGATTAGATACCCCTGTAGTCCTAGCCGTAAACGATGGAAACTAGGCGTAGCCTGTATCAACTCAGGCTGTGCCGAAGCTAACGCGTTAAGTTTCCCGCCTGGGGAGTACGCACGCAAGTGTGAAACTCAAAGGAATTGACGGGGGCCCGCACAAGCGGTGGAGTATGTGGTTTAATTCGATGCAACGCGAAGAACCTTACCAGGGCTTGACATCCCGCGAATCCTGCCGAAAGGTGGGAGTGCCTAAGGGAACGCGGAGACAGGTGGTGCATGGCTGTCGTCAGCTCGTGTCGTGAGATGTTGGGTTAAGTCCCGCAACGAGCGCAACCCTCGTCCTTAGTTGCCATCATTAAGTTGGGAACTCTAGGGAGACTGCCGGGGACAACTCGGAGGAAGGTGGGGATGACGTCAAGTCAGCATGCCCCTTACGTCCTGGGCTACACACGTACTACAATGGTTGAGACAAAGGGCAGCGAACTCGCAAGAGCCAGCGAATCCCAGCAAACTCAGCCCCAGTTCAGATTGCAGGCTGCAACTCGCCTGCATGAAGTAGGAATCGCTAGTAATCGCCGGTCAGCATACGGCGGTGAATCCGTTCCCGGGCCTTGTACACACCGCCCGTCACACCATGGAAGCTGGCAACATCCGAAGTCGTTACTCCAACCGTTCGCGGAGGAGGGCGCCGAAGGTGGGGCTAGTGACTGGGGTGAAGTCGTAACAAGGTAGCCGTACCGGAAGGTGTGGCTGGATCACCTCCTTTAAAGGGAGACCTGTTGAATGGAGTGAAAACCCAAGAAAATCCATTCAAATCCAAGCAGGTCAAGACAGGGGGACTAAACTTTCAAACTATTAGATGGGGTTCACCTATCAAAGAAAAGGGCTATTAGCTCAGGTGGTTAGAGCGCACCCCTGATAAGGGTGAGGTCCCTGGTTCGAGTCCAGGATGGCCCACCACCCCGAAAAAAGAGACCCAGCAATTGAGTGACTCAACCTGCTGGATTCTCGAATCCAGTCCAGAACCTTGAAAACTGCATAGAAGAAAAAAGAGCAACTCAAAATAGAGAAAGCTTGAATCAATCGCAAGAGAGAAGAGAGCGAGAAACTATGAGTAGGGAGCTCACAGACAATCAAGAGGTCAAGATAGAAAGAGCTAACGGCGGATCCCTTGGCACACAGAGGCGAAGAAGGACGTAGCGACCGACGAAACACTCCGGGGAGCAGGAAGCAGGCATTGAGCCGGAGGTATCCGAATGGGGCAACCCAAAAACGGCTGGTTGAATCCATAGACCAGCACGAGCGAACCTGGCGAACTGAAACATCTTAGTAGCCAGAGGAAAAGAAAGCAAAAGCGATTCCCCAAGTAGCGGCGAGCGAAAAGGGACAAGCCTAAACCCTCGGTTTTAATCGAGGGGGTAGTGGGACAACCAAAACGACCGTGGAAATTAGACGAAGGAGTTGAAAGCTCCACCAGAGAAGGTGAAAGTCCTGTAGTCGAAAATGGAAAGGGCGAGGTTGAATCCCGAGTAGTCCGGGGCACGTGAAATCCCGGGTGAATCAGCCAGGACCACCTGGTAAGGCTAAATACTCCTGTGTGACCGATAGCGAACCAGTACCGCGAGGGAAAAGTGAAAAGAACCCCGATGAGGGGAGTGAAAGAGAACGTGAAACCGTTAGCTTACAAGCAATGGAAGGACGATTAAACGTCTGACCGTGTGCCTGTTGAAGAATGAGCCGGCGACTAACAGGTTATGGCAGGTTAAGGCGGAAAAAGCCGAAGCCCAAGCGAAAGCGAGTCCGAAAAGGGCGAATAAGTCATAATTTGTTGACCCGAACCTGGGTGATCTAACCATGTCCAGGATGAAGCTTAGGTAAAACTAAGTGGAGGTCCGAACCGACCAATGTTGAAAAATTGGCGGATGAGGTGTGGTTAGGGGTGAAATGCCAATCGAACCCAGAGCTAGCTGGTTCTCCCCGAAATGCGTTGAGGCGCAGCGGTTAAGAGAAAACTTGAGGGGTAAAGCACTGCTTCGCTGCGGGCTGCGAGAGCGGTACCAAAGGGAGGCAAACTCAGAATACTCAAGTGAACTTAACCAGTGAGACGGTGGGGGATAAGCTTCATCGTCGAAAGGGAAACAGCCCAGACCACCAGCTAAGGTCCCCAAATGGTGACTAAGTGAGAAAGGAGGTGGGAGTGCATAGACAACCAGGAGGTTTGCCTAGAAGTAGCCATCCTTAAAAGAGTGTGTAATAACTCACTGGTCAAGCGCTCCTGCGCCGAAAATGAACGGGGCTAAGTCACTTACCGAAGCTGTGGACTTACTGTAATACTACATAAGTGGTAGGGGAGCGTTCTGTATTGGGAGAAGCATTAGCGGCAAGCAGATGTGGACAGTACAGAAGTGAGAATGTCGGCTTGAGTAGCGAAAATAGGTGTGAGAATCACCTACCCCGAAACCCTAAGGGTTCCTCCGCAAGGCTCGTCCACGGAGGGTAAGTCAGGACCTAAGGCGAGGCTGAAAAGCGTAGTCGATGGACAACGGGTTAACAATCCCGTACCGTTAAAGAATAGGAACTGGGGGACGGAGAAGGTTAAGACCAGCCAGGGGATGGAAGTCCTGGTGCAACTGAACGAGGTGTTGAGGTTGGGAGAAAACCGACTGAGCTGAGTCAGGAGTCCGAGTGGCTAAGGCCGCGAAGTGGAAACTAATCATGCTTCCTAGAAAAGCCCAAAATTCCGTTTAAAG